>JANNEJ010000091.1:0-5955 GCA_031378585.1 Acidobacteriota bacterium
GTCCAGACCCCACCACGACGAGCAGCAAGGCGATCGCGGTTCTCATGCCGCTATCCTACTCACACGTTCGCACTGTTGACCAGTCGTCGTGTGCCTCGCAGCGTTCTTGGTCTCGGGTCGCGGCGCTCCGTCGTGACGCGCCCGAGCCCCGAGCCCCGGGACCCGAGCCCCGCCTAATAGCGCCAGCTCTTCAGATCCGCTCCGGGCGGTGCGGTCTTCACCATCCGCTCGGTCGCCTTGGGGATGTACATCTGGTGATACCGCAGCCGCGAGTAGGCGTTCTCGCGCGTGGGATCGCCGTTCCAGCAGTGCTCCGCGCGATCGCCGTAGGCCACCTCGCCGTCGTAGTAGGGATTCTTGGTCGACTCCAGGAACTGCTCCGCCAGGTACACGGCATTGTTCAGGTAGTAGTTGTCCATGTCGCCCACATAGATGTGCAGCTTGCCCGCAAGCTTCTTGCCCAGGCCCTTGGCCCAGTCGCGGCGCAGGATGTGCATCAGGTCGAAATGCTCGCGCCAGTAGTTGGCCACCGTGGGGTTGATGTCGCCTGACCCCTTGTCGAAGATGCGTGCGGGATAGCCGTCGTCGCCCACAGGACTGAACACCGCTTCCCAGATGTCGAACTGTTGACCAGACCGCGTCCTGGTGCCGAGCACCAGCTCGAGACGATTCGTCTCCCACGCCATCTCGTCCACGTGCCCCAGGTAGTTGCGGTGCGAAGGCCGCGGCGTGCGCTTGAAGGTGTCGTCGAGCCAATAGGCATTCTTGTGCGAGTAGAGATCGATGGTGGTGAAGGCGCTGAAGTCGATCGGATCGGGGCACGCGATGTAGGCGCCGTTGAAGACCTCCGGATAGAACACCTGCGCAGCCATCGCTTCCCAGCCGCCAGTGGAGCCGCCGTACATGAAGCGCGCCCAGCCTTCACCGATGCCGCGATACTTCTTTTCGATGTAGGGCAGCAGCTCCTGCACGATGGCATCGCCGTAGGGCCCGAGGTTCGCCGAGTTCACCGCATAGGAGTCGTCGTAGAACGGGTTCGCGTGCTGAATCTCGATCACGATGGCGCGGGGGAAGTTCGGGCCCGTCCAGTCCTTGTAGAGCTGATAACCGTATTCCTGTTGGATGCGGTTGTAGCCCTTCAGGTTGAAGCGCGCCGAGAAGTCGGGCGCCAGATTCGGATCGGGCGGTGTCTCGCGCCAGCCCGAGATGGTGGCGGGGAAGTGCCCGTGATAGATGAAGAGCGGATACCTCGCGTTCGGGTGGGAATCGAATCCTTCCGGCAGCAGCACGTTGATGCCCAGGTGCATCGGCCGGCCCCAGAACTTCGTGAGCAGCGCGCTCTGGATGCGCTCGTGTTTCACGTACTTCGTGTCGGAGGGCGGGGGAATGGCCGGGATGATCTGGTCGAGCGTGACGCTGATGGCGCCGCTCGACACCGGATCGATCGTGATCTGACGCGGCGTCGAGTACAAGTTGCCGGGCGCCTGGTTCCACTGCTGGCCCTCGCCACGGTCCATCGGCAGCTTCACCGTGTGCCCATCGCTACGGCGGAACGTCTCGTAGCGATGGAAGAGCGCCTGCACGGTGTAGGTGCCGGCGGGAATCTCGGACAGGCGTTGCACCGGGAAGCCAATGGTGCCGCCGCCGACACTCGCGGGCGCGCCGCCAGGCCAGCCCTCCAGATCCAGGCCGAAAATGGGTTGTCCCGTGGGCCCGGCCGACACGTGGAAGCGCGGTTCGCCCTCCTTGCGTGTGCTCAGGATGAGCAGCAGCCGGCCGTCGAGCGGCTCGTCGCTGCGCGACGCGGGGTAGCTCACTTCGAAGCGGAGCGGACCCGCGACTGAGGCGGGCTGGCTCGCGCGAAGCGTGACGAATCCCGTAGCGGCCAGCGCGGCGAAGGCGAGTGCGAGTGCGAATATGGTGCGTCGCGGCATGGCGGCGAGTGTAGCATCCGCCTGATGACGCTCGAACGCTTCCGCGCGCTGTGTCTGGCACAGCCTGGCGCCACCGAACAGATGCAGTGGAAGGTCGATGCCGTGTTCAAGGTGGGCGGCAAGATGTTCGCTGTGGCCTGCACCGATTTCACCGACTATCCGGGCGTGCCTGTCTGCTCCTTCAAGTGCGACGACGAGACGTTTGCCGAACTCTGCGAGCGCGAGGGCGTCGTGCCGGCGCCCTACATGGCGCGTGCGAAGTGGGTAGCGCTACGCGGGTGGAGCGCGCTGGCCGACAAGGAATTTGCGCTGTTCGTGGCGCGAGGCTACGGATTCGTGCGGGCGGGCCTGACGAAGAAAGTGCAGGCGGCGCTTCGTCCCTGAGTTCGTACCTCAAGTCCAGGGCAACGTAGACTGCCGGTATGACCGCCCCGCACAGTGCGACCCTTGCGGCCCTGGCCGTCTGCGCCGTCATGGCGAATCCAACGTCGCTGGCGGCACAGACCCGCACACGCGAGGGCTGGATCGCCGTGAAGCACGGCGGGTTCGCCGTGCCCGCGGGCGAGTCGGCCACGGCGCTGCTGGTCGCGATGAACCCGTTGCTCGCATCGCCCGACCCGGTGCTGCGGGACGACGTGGCGTTCTCGGCCGCCGAACGATGGATCGTGCGCGACAAGATCGTGGCGCCCGACGGCCTGCGTACGCTCATCGCGCTGTGGACGGCCAACCTCGACAACGGGCTGGGCGGGTCGGGCGACGATCGCATCTTCACGCGCTCGTTCTCGGCGCTGTCGCTGTCGCTCATCGCGGCGCGCGAGGTGGCCACGCCGTTCTTGACGGCCGACGAGGCGCAGCGGCTCTTCGAACGCCTGCTCGACTACTTCCAGCGCGAACGCGACCTGCGCGGCTTCGACGCCGAGCGCGGGTGGATGCACTCGGTCGCCCACACCGCCGACGCCTTCAAGTTCCTGGCACGGGGCCGGCACTGGGCGCCGGCGAATCTGCCGCGCCTGCTCGACGCCGTGCGAGCGAAGATCGAAGCGAGTGATGTCGTATTTGCGTGGGGCGAGAACGGTCGCCTGGCGCTGGCCCTGCACTCGGCCGCGCGGAGACCTGATGCCGACGTGGCCGCAGTGGAACGGTGGACCTCGCAGTGGCCATCCGACCACGCCGCGCTCTGGGCGAACGGTCCGCTCGTGAATCCGGTGCGGTTTGCGCGCGTCGAGAATGCCACGCAGGTGCTGCGCAGCCTGCACGCGGCCCTGGCGATGGAACAATCGCCCACGGCGCAGGGGGAATCGGTCCGCCGGGCGACGCTGGCGGCATTGGCGCGGATGCGCTGACTGCGGCACCCGGCTCGCGTGTCTCAACCGAGCGTGCCGGACTCCCGCTATAATCGGCGCTCGTTCCGCCTCAGGAGGATTCCGGACATGGGTCAATCACTTGGTCTGCTGGTAGTGGGCGCGCTGCTTGGCGCCACGGCGATGTTCGGCACCACAACGCAGGCGCAGATGCCGGCGAAGAAAACCTATAACGGCGTCGTGAAGCCGATTGGGCCCTACACCCCCGGCGTGGGCGTCGGCGGCACGGTCTACCTGTCCGGCCAGATCGGCCTCGATCCGGTCAGCGGCCAGCTCGTGGAAGGTGGCACCGAGGCACAGGCCAGGCGCGTGATGGAGAACCTCGGCGCGGTGTTGAAAGAAGCAGGCGTTGGCTACGGGCAGGTCGTGAAGGCCACGATCTTCATGACCGATCTGGCCGAGTTCGCGAAGGTCAACGAAATCTACGGCACGTACTTTCCAGCCGGGGGCGTGCCACCCGCGCGATCGACCGTGCAAGTTGCGGCGCTGCCACGCGGCGCGCGCGTCGAAATCGATTTCGTCGCGGTGCGCTAGGCACATCGCGGCAGAGGAGGCGGTCATGGAGATGCCAAAGCCGGGGGATGCGCACGCGCGTCTGCACGCACTCGCGGGTCAGTGGGGGGGCGAAGAGACGGTGCATCCGGCGCCGTGGGAGCCGGCCGGGGGCCCGGCTACGGCCTTCATCCACAACCGCATCGTGCTCAACGGCTTTGCCGTCGTGCAGGAGTACGAGCAGTATCGCGACGGCAGGCCGACCTTCAGCGGCCACGGTCTGTTCTGGTGGGACGCCGCGGCGAGCGAGTACGTGATGACATGGATCGACTCGATGATGGGCGTGCCGGCCAACTTCCGCGGCGCCTTCGATGGCGACGTGCTGCGCCTGCTGAACACCATGCCGCAGGGCGGCTTTGCCCGTTGCTCCTTCGACTGCGGGATGCCCGGCGAGTATGTGTTCCTGATGGAGGTGTCGCTCGACGGCGAGACGTGGACGCCCGCCATGGAAGGCGCCTACGGCCTGCTGACGCGCCCGGCGCCTCAGGCGAGGAAGAAGACGTCGGCGGGGAAGAAGCCGGCGGCGAAGACGGCCACGCCAAAGAAGGCCGCGCCAAAGAAAGCCGCAAAGGCCGCGCCCAAGAAGGCCGTCACGACCGCCGTCAAGACGTCCATGAAGAAGGCCCCCAAGGCGGCCGCCAAGAAGGCCGCGCGCGGCAAGAAATAACCGGAGGAGCAGTGATGAGTTTCGTGAGAACGACCGTAGTGCTCGTGGGCGGAATCGCCCTGGGCGTGGCCGCCACCCTGGGCGCGCAGACGGCGCAGAGTGGCACGCGGCGCGAGCCGCAGTTCGAGAACGCACTCGTGAAGGTGTGGAAGAGCACCATCATGCCGAAGCAGCCGCTTTCGATGCACCGCCATGAGCATCCGCGGGCGCTCATCGCGATCAAGGGTGGCAACGTCGACATCGTGCAGAAGAGCGGCGAGTCGGAGCGGCACCTGTGGGAATCTGGCAAGGCCTACTGGCTCACCGAAGACGTGCCGGGCACGACCCACGCCGACGTGAACAACGGCACCGAGCCCATTGAAGTCATCGTCGTCGAGTTGCAGAAGCACTGAGCCGCGGCCGCCGTACGTGATTCGAGGGGCCGCCGGTTGCCCGGCTGACCCCTCGCGTTGTTGCCAGAGCCGCGCGCGACGCGCGGCACTCCGGTCAGTGTGACTTCGACGAGACTACTTCGAAGAGGTGTCGGCCTTCGGCATCAGCACCGTGTCAATCACGTGAATCACGCCGTTCGATGCCGCGATGTCGGTCTTGGTCACGTGCGCCGCGTCGATCATCACGCCGCCGCCCATCATCGACACCTTCGCCGAGCTGCCCTGCACCGTCTTGGCCGAGGTCAGCTTCACCACGTCAGCCGCCATCACCTTGCCAGCCACCACGTGATACGTGAGGATGGCCGTGAGCTTGGCCTTGTTCTCGGGCTTGAGCAAGTCTTCGACGGTGCCCTTCGGCAGCTTCGCGAATGCCTCGTCGGTGGGCGCGAACACGGTGAACGGTCCCGCGCCCTTCAGCGTGGGCACCAGGCCGGCTGCGGTCAGGGCCGCGGCCAGGGTCTTGAACTGTCCGGCCGCGACGGCCGTGTCAACGATGTCTGTGCCCTGCGCACGCACGGTGGTGCCCGCCGACAGCGCCATTGCGGTCACTGCCGCGCCGAGTACGAACGTCTTGAATGCCTTCATGTGGGTATGTCTCCAGAGAATCAAATGTCAGGTCTCACGGTGCCGTGGCCATATGCCGCGTGGCCGCCTGCCCGACTCCGCTTACGACGCGGCCGGACGTGCGCAAGGTTCAGGAGCGGGCGTCGGTCTTGCTGCGCGACTTGAGCGAGGCCAGGCCGCCGTCGACGCCGATGATCTGGCCGGTGACCCAGGCGCTCTGGGGCGTCAGCAACCAGCAGACGGCCTCCGCGATGTCGTCGGCCGTGCCCAGCCGTCCGAGCGGATGCATGGCGATTGACGCTTTGCGGGCCAGCTCGTTCGAGGTAATCGCCTGACTCATGGGCGTGTCGACAAGTCCCGGTGACACGGCGTTTACACGAATGCCGTAGGGCGCGTAGGTCGCGGCCGCCGATCGTGCGAGCCCCGACACTCCCGCCTTCGCCGCG
>JANNEJ010000142.1:0-3439 GCA_031378585.1 Acidobacteriota bacterium
TGCACGGCGGCAGCATCGATGTGCGTTCCGATGGGCTGGGGAAGGGAAGCGGTTTCAAGGTGTGCCTTCCTCTATCGGTTGCACCGGAGCAGACCACGGCGACCTTCGGTCCGCTCGCCGCCAAGAAGGCGATCGCCCCACAGCGCATCCTTATCGTGGATGACAACGCGGACGCCGCTACCATGATGGCGCTCTTGCTGGGCAAACAAGGCCATGATGTCCGTATGGCGAACAACGGGGAAGAAGCCTTGGAAGTAGGCACTGCCCATGAACCCAGCGTGGTGCTGATGGACCTCGGCATGCCTGTGATGGACGGCTTCGCCGCGTGCCGCTTGATGCGCAAAACACCCTGGGGCACGAAAGCCCTGATCGTGGCACTAAGCGGCTGGGGGCAGGACGAGGCCGTGTCCGCCAGCGGGTGCGGTGATCGTATTGCTTCCGAAGCCGGCAATCAGCGGACGGCCCTTCGCAATTGCGTCGCGCACCGATGGCATCGACAACGACGCGGTGTGGCTGCCAGCGCTGTCCCACACTTCAGTGATCCAGATGGCGTCTGCGTCGGCAGGATCTGTGGCGACCACGTAGCTCAGACACCCGGGCATGCCCGACACGCCGCCGAGCAGGATGGCGATGAGGTCGTCGCGACGTCCTGATACCACCGTCATCTTGCCGATAAGGCCGTACCAGCCGTCGGCCTGTCCAAACGCGCAGAGTGTCCCGGCGCCAGAACTCATGAGCAGGCTTCCTGCCGCGAGCAGGTCACGTCGGGTGAGGTGCATGCGCCATGGTAGCGCGGGCGCCCGAGGGCGTCAGAGGTCGATCAGTCCGAACCGCAGGGCGCGCCGCACGGCGTCGGTACGGGTCGTCGCGCCGAGCTTGCCGAAGATCGCGCTGAGGTGGAACTTCACCGTGTGTTCGCTGATGCCGAGCCGGCCGGCGAGCTCGCGATTGCCGACGCCGTCGGCCAGGAGCACCAGTACCTCGTGTTCGCGCGGCGTGAGCGCCTCCACCGGACGTTCCTCGTCGGCCGTGCGGGTGGCGCGAGGCTCGTCGCCGCCAGGCCAGGTACTGACGGGCCCCAGCACGAGGTCGGCGTCGCCGGGCCGGTCCACGACGACCCATCCGGCCCGCGCGGCATCGTCGAGCAGGCGGCGGCGGTCGTTGCCCGCCACCGCCGTCACGAATACCCGCGTGCGCCTGCTCACACGTTCCAGCTTACCCGCGCGGCCGCGTGCCCACGGTGATGGCGACCGGCGTGTTCGCGCCACCGCGCATCACGGTCAACGTGACCGTCTGGCCCACCTGATGGCCACGCAGCAACGTCAGCAGATCATCGGCCTCGGCCACGGGCGCCCCGCCACACGCGACGATCACATCGCCGACGAGTATTCCCCCGACATCGGCTGGTCCGTCGGGCACCACGCCCGTGACGAGCAGCCCGGTCGCGGGACCCTCGCCGCGCTGTCGCGCAGGCAGCGTCACCGCCATCGAACTCACGCCGATGAACCCCTGGCGCGCGCCGCCGTGCGCCACCACGTCGCGCGCCGCGGCCCAGGCGATGGCGGCCGGCAGCACCACGGTCGTGCCCCGGATGGCCATGGCCGTGACGACGCCCAGCACCTGACCCGCACCGTCGACGAGTGCGCCGCCGGTGAGCGCGCCGTGCGGCGCCAGGCCTACGCGCACCACGCGCGCCACCTCGGTGCTGCGGCCCGTGCGCAGCGGTCCACCCACGACGACGACGGGCGCAAGCGTCGAGAAGACACCGCCGCTCCACGTACGCCCGACCGCAAGCGCGAGTTGGCCGGGCCTTGGCTCGTCGGCCGTGCGTGCGACCGGCGCCCCAAGTCCGGTGGCGCGCACGACCGCGAGCCCGGTGCCGGCGTGTCGGCCCAGCACCTGGCCGTCGAAGGTCTGACCATCGGCGCGGCGCACCGGGGCGGCGTCGTCGTCCAGGTGGTGGCCGGGTACGAGAATCAGGTCGGTGTCGAACACCACGCCCGCCACGGGGCGGCGTCGGGTCTGCACCTGCACGACCGAGGCCGACGCGGTGTCGGTGGCCGTGACGAGTACGGCGGAGAGAGAGGCGAGAAGGTTGCTCATGTCCCCACGCTACGCCTCCGGTGCGGCTGGCGCGCCAGCCGTTCGGCTAGGGACAGCGAAGGACGACCCCGACACGGGTCCGGGCTAGAATCCCCGATGATGCGAACCGGGGCTGCCGTGGCGGGGATGATCGTGGCGCTGCTCGGCGCCGTGCCGGTCGGGCTGGACGCGGCCGATCGCGCGGTGGTGTGGCTGCTGGCCGGCGAACGCAACTTCGAGCGCGATCTCAACCGCGAAGCGGCACGCGGCTTCCGGCTGGCCGCCATCAGCGACGGGCTGCCGTGCACCGTGGCGGCGCTGCAGACGGCGGAGCCCGCCGGTGCGCCGGTGGCGTATCGCGTGGTGCCCGAACGCGAACTGGCGGCAGCGTTGCCGGAACTCGTGGCGCAGGGGTTCGTGCCCACGGCCACCGCCCGGATGGCGGGTACGCGGCACCAGGTGGTGTTCGAACGCACGACGGCCACGCGGGCCCAGGGCGAGTGGAGGGTCATCGAAGTCGAGAAGCTCGAGGATCTCGACGGTGCGCTGGCGGCCGCTGCGGGTGACGGCTTTCAGGTGAAGTTGGCGGTGCGCCCGCCGTTCCGCAGTTGGCCGGGTTTGTCCGAGAAGGGCCTGGTGCTGGCCATGAAGGTGCCTGGTACCGGGGTGCGGCAGTCGCGCGTGCTGATCGGCACCAGGCGCGACCTGAAGGACGTGGCGGCTCCGCTGGCGGCGGCGACTGGCGAAGGCTGGACACTCGACGGCCTGCTGACCAGTGCTCGCGACGGCGGCCGCGACGGCCGGCGTGAGCGCGTGGTGCTGATGTTGTCGCGCGGCAGCGACACCACGTCGGACTCTGCCGTGGGCATCGAACGACACACGTCGTTCGGTCTGTTCGGCAAGGGCACCCTCGCCGGTGCCGGTCTGTTCTGGAACGACTACCTGACCGCGTGGGTGCCGACCGACCGGCGGCAGAACTGGGCGTCGCCGATTCAGCTGTCGCCGCTAGAGGCCTCCTGCGCCGGCATCGCGTTCAAGCTGCGCGTCGACGGCATGAACGACCAGACCTGGAACATCGTGGCGCTGCTGGCCAAGCCGCGCGAGCCCGACGGCTACGAGCTGGTCGTGGTCACCGAGCAGAGGTTCGGGTTCTAGAGCCCGCGGCTACGGCGCCGGGGGTTTCTCCGACAGCGCCTTGAACGGCGTCTTGAGCACACCGATCCCCTCGATTTCGATCTCCACGACGTCGCCAGGCTTCATGAACGTCTGGCGTTCCATGCCCGTGCCCGACGGCGTGCCCGTGCTGATGACGTCGCCCGGATAGAGCGTCATGCGCGAGGTGATGAAGGCGATGAGG
>JANNEJ010000152.1:0-3295 GCA_031378585.1 Acidobacteriota bacterium
GTCGCAGGCCTTCCTTGATCTGCTCGGGAAACGCGGCGGGATCGCCCGCCATCTGGAACGCGAGCTGCGTGATCAGGCCCGCCGTCTGATGATTGCCGTGCCCGTCGCGCTCGTTGCCCTGAAAGCGCGAGAGCAGCACGAACGGACGGCTCGTGCGAATCACCCGCACCACATCGCGCAGCACGGCTTCCTTGCCCCACTTCACGAAGGCCTCTTCGAGCCGCTTCGAGAAGCCGTAGTCGACCACCGTGGTGAAGTACTGCTCGTCGACGCCGTAGTAGCGATCGGCCACGCGCAGTTCTTCAGTGCGAATCAGGCCGAGCCCGTCGAAGAGCTGCGAGCCGATGGCGTTGTCGCCCGACTCGCCGCGGTTGAGCGTGAGCAGCGCCAGCCGCGCGCCGTCCTTGCGGCTGAGGCGCGTGATCACCCCGCCGTGCTCGTCATCTGGATGCGCGGTCGTGTGCATCACGCTGGCCGTGGTGCGCGCTTTCTGAATCTTTTGCCAGGCACCAGCGGCGCCCGAGTCCTGCGGAATGGACTGCGCGCTTGGGACGGCTAGCGCTAGGGCAAGCGCGCCGACGCCCAGCAGGACACCACGCGCCGCGCCTAGGGGCTGGGGACTGGGGGCTGGGGGCTGGCGCATGCCAAGAGCAGCAACGAATTCAGAACTCCGCATCGAATGACCTCAAACCTTCAACGTGGCAGCGAAACAGCGAGACAAGAGCCTTTGGCAAGCCCCAGCCCCCAGCCCCCAGCCCCTAGAAGTAAAACTTGACCGCAAACTGCATCTCGCGCGGATCGCCGAGCGTGGTCGTGATGCGGCCGAAGGTGCCGGCGTTCGAGACGTTGGCGGCCGGGAAGCCGTAGTTCACCCAGTTGAACAGGTTGAAGACCTCGGCCCGTAGTTCCAGGCGCTTGTCGCCGCCCAGGCCGATGTTGCGGAAGAGGCTCATGTTCATCGACTTCGACTTCGGTCCGCGCACGGTGTTGTTGCCGCAGTTGCCGTAGGTGCGGGCCGGCGTGGCGGTGAAGGCCGCGCTGTCGAACCAGGCGTCGAGCGTCTGCTCGAAGCCGTCGGGCACGGCCGGGCCGATGCAGTTGGCGCGGGTGATGCGGCCCGCACCGGTGCCGGCCGATTCGTTCGCGGTGATGGTGAAGGGCCGGCCGTCGCTCAGCGTGAGGATGCCGTTGACCGACCAGCCACCGAGCACGGCGGCCATCGGGCCGCTCTGCGCAAAGCGGCGTCCGGCCCCGAAGGGCAGCTCGTAGATGCCGCTCGCCACGAAGCGGTGCGGGATGTCGAAGGCCAGCGGCCCGTAGTCCTTCTCCATCGCATACGTCGAGCCGGGCGCGTTGCCGGTGGCGCCGCCGCCGGCCGACAGGTGGTCGAGGAAGTCGCCGAGCGCCTTGCTCCAGGTGTAGGCAAAGGTGTAGGCGAGGCCTCCGGCCATGCGCTTCTGCATGCGCACCTGCAGCGAGTCGTAATCAGCGCGGCCATTGGTGACGATCTGCTGCAGGTAGGCGTTGCCGTAGCCGTACTTCGCGTAGGGGAAGACGACCGTGTTGTCGGGCTGGATGACGCCCTCGTTCAGGTTGCGCAGCCGGCGGCCGTTGCGCGTGCGGTTGCCCACGTATTCGACGGCGCCGACGATGGTGTCGGTGAACTGATACTCGGGTCCCACGCTGAACTGCTGCACGACTGGCGTGTCCTGATTCGGGTCCTGGAGGCGCCACTGCACGATGGCCGGGTTGACGTTGGCCGGATTG
Source organism: Acidobacteriota bacterium (assembly GCA_031378585.1). Classification (GTDB taxonomy): domain Bacteria; phylum Acidobacteriota; class Vicinamibacteria; order Vicinamibacterales; family UBA2999; genus CADEFD01. The sequence goes on from JANNEJ010000152.1 coordinate 1,768, forward strand.
AGCGCGACGAAGCCCTGCGTGAACGTGAAGGCCGGGGCGTCGTTCCCGGAATTCGCCGTGATCGAGGCATCGACGAGCTGCGGCAGGTTGAGCCCGAGCTGGCTCTCGCTGCCGTAGCGGTCGCTCTGCTGGTAGAAGATGCCGTAGCCGGCGCGCATCACCAGCCGCGTCACGGGATTCCACGACAGGCCGACGCGCGGCGCGAGGTCGTTGGTGTCGGGCCGGATGAGCGTGCGGTCGTAGACCGAGCCGTCCTTGGCCAGGATGACCTGCCCGGTCGCCGGATCGATGTTGGTGAGCTTGTCGTCGCGGTCGAAGAGCGGCGTGAAGCGCTCGTAGCGGATGCCGGCGGTCACCGTGAGGTTGTCGGCGACGCGCCAGCTGTCCTGCGCGTAGCCCTGCCAGCCGTCAGCGTAGAGATCCGGCTGGTGGAAGAGGGTGAGGCGCTGCGACGTGGCCAGGCCGAGCAGGAAGTCGCCGTAGCCCAGGCCGGTGTAGCGGCCGTCGTTGAACGAGAGCTCGCCGTTCAGGGAGCGCAGGTCGATGTAGGTGACGAGGTCGCGGCGCCGTTCGAGGCCGAACTTCATCGAGTGGCGGCCCCTGGTCCAGGTGAGGTTCTCCGAGAACTGGAACACCTGCGAGGTCTGGAACTGCGGCCGGAAGAACGGCCCGCCGAGGCGCGTGACGCGGCTGATGCTCGTGTTCGGCAGGCCGCCGTAGAAGCGCGGATCCGTGGGCACGCCCTTGATGCCGTACGTGGCGTTGGCTTCGATGCCGAACGACGGGTGCACGGCGTCGGACCGCACGCGGTTGTAGCCGGCGCGGAACTCGCTGAACACGCTCGAGCCGAACACGCGCGACCAGCCGGCCACGCCGTTCTGGCCGCGAATCAGGTAGTTGCTGGCGAAGTCGCCCGAGGCCACCGGGTCGTTCAGCAGTGGCGGCTCCGAGCGGTCGTTCTGCTGGAAGCTGTAGCGCACGAACAGGTTGTCGCGGCCGGCGCCGACGTTGTGATCGACCCGCACGTCGAACTGGTTGATGTCGTTGTTGAGGAGGCCGTTCGAGATGAAGTTGTTGTTGAAGAAGCCGGCACCCGGCACGTTGGGCTGCGGATACAGATTCACGAGCCTGGCCGCCACCGGGTCGATGCACGACGGGTTGATGCGGCGGTTCACCGCGTCGACGCAGCCGGCCGCCACAAACGGGTTCGACGCCACCATGGCGCCCGTCAATTCGCTCAAGTCACCGGTGCGCATGCGCGCCGTGGGCACCGTGGCCGTCTGCGACAGCGCGCGTTCGGTACGCGTGGCCTGGTAGTCGCCAAAGAAGAAGGTCTTGCTCTTCACGATCGGGCCGCCCAGCGTGACGCCGGAGATGTGCTGGTTGAAGGGCCCCTTGGCGCGCTGCGCGCGGTTGTTGTCCCAGGTGTTGGCGTTGAACGCCTCGTCGCGGAAGAACTCGAAGGCCGATCCGCGGAAGCGGTTGGTGCCCTGCTTGATCGAGGCGTTGATCACCGCGCCAGCCGCCT
>JANNEJ010000175.1:0-3020 GCA_031378585.1 Acidobacteriota bacterium
ACTCATCGAGGCCACGCGGTTCACCAGGTTGCCGAGGTTGTTGGCCAGATCCGCGTTGTACTTCTCTTCGAACCGTTCCCACGTGAAGTCGCCGTCGGCGCCGTAGGGTACTTCTTTCGTCAGATACAGACGCAGCGGGTCGGGACCAAAGCGCTTCGCCGCGTCCAGCGGGTCCACCATGTTGCCGAGCGACTTGCTCATGCGCTCGCCTTTGAAGAACACCCAGCCGTGCCCAAACACCTGGCCCGGCAGCGGCAGGCCCGCGCTCATGAGCATGGCCGGCCAGATCACGCAGTGGAAGCGCGTGATGTCCTTGCCCACAATATGCAAGTTAGCGGGCCACTGCGCCTCGAAGCGTGTCTGATCCCAGCCGTAGCCGACCGCCGCCGCGTAGTTGATGAGCGCGTCGAACCACACATAGACGACGCTCTTGGGATCGAACGGCAGCGGGATGCCCCACGACTGCCCCGCCCGGCTCATCGACAGATCGTCGAGGCCGCCCTCCACGAAGCGCAGGATCTCGTTGCGGCGCACCTCGGGCTCGATGAACGAGGGGTTCGCCGCGTAGTGCGCCAACAGGGGCCGCTGGTACTTCGACAGGCGGAAGAACCAGTTCTTCTCTCGGATCCACTCCGGCTTCGTCTTGTGAATCGGGCAGAGACCGTCGACCAGGTCCTTCTCCGGTTTGAACTCCTCGCAGCCCACGCAGTAGTGGCCTTCGTAGGTGCCCTCGTAGATGTCGCCGTTGTCGAGACACGCCTGCGCCATCGCCTGCACGGCCGGGAAGTGCCGGCGGCGGTCGCTCGTGCGGATGAAGTCATCGAACGAGATGTCCAGACCGGCCCACGTCTCGCGGAACGCCTGCTCCATCTCGTCGCAATACGCGAGCGGATCCTTGCCCTGTTCCAGCGCCCGCTTGAACACGTTCTGCGAGTGCTCGTCGTTCCCCATCAGGAACCACGTGTCGTCACCCTTCAGCCGGTGATAGCGCGCAATCACGTCAGCGGTGATCTTCTCGTAGGCCGTGCCCAGATGGGGACGGCTGTTCACGTAGTCGATGGCGGTGGTGAGGAAGTAGCGCATTCTCGAAACCTGGGGACTGGGGACTAGGGACTAGGGCTCGCACGAGCGCGACCTCAGCTTCGCCTCACTTGCCCCTGTCCAACCACGCCCGCGTGGCCTGGGCGTGGACTGCCTTGATTGGCACGTCGTGCTCGGCCGCGAGCCGGGCGACGTCGTCGAACTCGGGTTGCGCGTTGAGCACGTCGACTCCTCGACGCGCGACCTTCACGCGCACGTCGCCCCACGGCGTGGACACCGGCACCGTCTCACGCTCGAGGCACTCGCGGGCCATCTCGTGGAAGCGGACGCCGATCGTCGTGGTCTCGCGAAACAGCAGATCCGCGAGGCGCCGCCGGTCGTCGGGGCGGCACACCGCCGTGACGAGCGTACCGGGGCGGTTCTTCTTCATCTGCACGGCCGCGTAGAACACCTCGAGCGCACCGGCCGCGTAGAGTTGGTCCATCACGGCGCCGAAGATCTGCGGGTTCATGTCGTCGATCTCGCATTCGATGACCGTGACGCGCATCGCCGGCGCGCTGTCAGAGGCCACGCCAACGAGCACTCGCAGCACATTCGGTGTCTCGGGCAGCTCCCGGTCGCCAGCGCCGTACCCAATCCTGTCGATGCGCATCGCCGGCACAGGGCCAAAAGACGACGCGTACTCGGTCAGCACCAGCGCACCGGTCGGGGTCAGCAGCTCCGCCTGAATCCCACTCGAATAGACGGGCGCGTCGCCAAGAATCTTGAGCGTCGCGGGCGCGGGCACCGGAAACACGCCGTGCGCCGAGTGCACCATGCCGCCGCCGACGTTCATCGGCGACACGACGATGCGGTCCACGCCCAGCCACTCGAGCGCGAACACCGCGCCCACGATATCGATGATCGAGTCAATGGCGCCCACTTCGTGCAGGTGCACCTTCTCGACCGACATGCCGTGGATCGCGGCCTCCGCCTCGGCCAGTCGCGAGAACATGTGATTGGCGCGGGCCTTCCCCGCCTCGCTCAAGGCCGATCGGTCGATGGCCGCGCGGATGTGCTCGAGGTGATAGTGCCTGTGCGCGGGTGCCGGCGTCGCGGCCGCGGGCACCTGCCCGGACTCAGGCAGCTCGCGCACGCGAAATTTCACCGCGGTGATGCCGCCTTTCACCACGCGGTCGGCGGCGACCTCGTAGCCATCCACGGCGAGACTGCCGAGTGCCTGCTGCACGGCCTCAAACGGCACGCCGGCATCAATCAGGGCGCCGAGAATCATGTCGCCGGCGGCGCCGGCAAAGCAATCAAAGTACAGGATCTTCATATCGCAAACTGACCGAACACCACAGCGTACTCCAGATTCCGACCTCCGTTTTCGTCGAGGTTGCGCACGGCCTGCCACACGGCTGCTGCTGCCTTGACCTTCCGTACGAGGCGCCATATCCTCCCCTCGCGCCCACCGGGCGACATCGTCAGATTCGCCGACCGTTTTGAAGGAGCCGTATGCCCAAGCGCAATCCTCGACGACGTGAGGTCAGCCGCCGGAGGTTCTTGTCACACGCCGTCGCTGGAGCAGGGGCGACCGCCGCGGCCGCGCTGGGCGCCGCCCGCGTCGCTGAGGCCAGCGCCGTTGAGCAGGCAGTGACCAACCCCGTTGCGCCGATTCGCGTGCCCGCAGAGTTTGCGGCGTCGGCCAGCGCGGCGCCGGTGCGCTTCGATTTCCCGCTCACCGGCGCACAGGTCTTTGCGCGGGCGTGCAAGGAAGAAGGCGTCGCCGCGCTCTTTGCGTGTCCGGGAAACTACCCCGTCATCCACGCCTTGGCCGCATCGGGCATACCGGCCTTCGGTGGGCGCCACGAAGGGTCGATGGCGCATGCCGCCGACGCCTTCATCCGCGTCACCGGCGAGCTCGCCGTCTGCTCCGGCACGGAAGGCCCGGGGTTCACCGACATGATCTGCGCGATCGCGTGCGCCAACGCCGCGCG
>JANNEJ010000189.1:0-2865 GCA_031378585.1 Acidobacteriota bacterium
CGCCGAGCGCGTCAAGCAGCTCGAGTCGTCGCTCGTCGAGCGGATGTTCGAGATCCTCTCGTCGATCCGGGTCGTGAAGAGCTTCGCCCGCGAGCCCTACGAGCTGGGACGCTTCACCCGCCTGGGCGATGACACGATGCGCGCCCGCCTGCGGCTCACCTGGCAGGAATCCTTCTTCGCCGTCGCGCTCAGTGCGACGACGCTCGTAGGCACCGCGCTGATTCTCACGGTCGGCGGCATGCACGTGCTCGACGGCCGGCTCACGGTGGGCGGCCTGCTCGTGGTGCTGGCCTATCTGTCGGCGGTCTACAATCCGCTCTCGTCGATTGCGCACACGACCGGTTCGTTGCAGCAGGCCGTCGTGAGCGCGCGCCGAGTGCGCGAGATCTTCGCGCTGACGCCGGAAACGCTTGACGCGGCCGACGGCCTCGACGCGACCGGCATCACCGGCGACCTGCGCTTCGACCAGGTCAGCTTCGCCTACGACGAGCACCGTACCATTCTCGACGGCATCAGCTTCGCGGCGCACCCGGGCGAGATGGTCGCGCTCGTGGGCCTCACCGGTGCCGGCAAGACCACGCTGGCCAGCCTCATTCCGCGGTTCTTCACACCCACCGGTGGCCAGGTCCTGATCGACGGCGTCGAGGTGTCGAAGTACTCCTTGCGGTCGTTGCGGGAGCGCATCGCGCTCGTGCCGCAGGAGGCGGTGCTCTTTGGCGGCACGATTGCCGACAACATACGCTACGGGCGCCTGGAAGCGACCGACGCCGAGGTCTTTGCCGCGGCCAAGGCCGCGCACGTCGATCCGTTCGTGGCCCGGTTGCCGCTTGGCTACCAGACGCCCCTGGCCGAGGCCGGCGGCACGTTCTCAGGCGGCGAACGGCAACGCCTGGGCATCGCGCGTGCGTTGCTGAAGGACGCCCGCATTCTCATCCTCGACGAACCCACGTCGTCGCTCGATGCCATCTCGGAAGAAGCGGTCTTCAGCGCGTTGCGCACGCTGCGACACGGTCGCACCACCATCGTCATTGCGCACCGGCTCTCGACCATTCGCGATGCCGATCGGATCCTCGTGCTGCACGAGGGCAAACTCATCGCGCAGGGCACGCACGACGAACTGCTGGCGAAGAACGAGCTGTACGGCCGGATGTGCGCGCGCCTCTCGGTGGGCCGCTCGCTCGACGAACCCGAGACGGTCGACGAGCTGCTGCACGCCATCTGAGGCACGCGTCCCCTGTGAAGATCCTCTGCGCCGGCATCATTGCCAGATACCCGTTCGGAGGCGTGACCTGGTGCTCGGTCATGTACCTGCTCGGGCTCCGCGCGCTCGGCCACGAGGTGTTCTATGTCGAGGACACCGGCGAGTGCATCTACGATCCGGTCCTGAACACGCGGTCCGAAGATCCAGCCTATGGCACCCGCTACATCCACGATGCGCTCGAGCCGTTCGGCCTCGGCGACCGGTGGAGCTTCGTGAACTTCGATGGCACCTACCATGGCGCCTCGCACGACACGGTGCGCGCCTTCTGCGCCGACGCCGACCTGTTCGTGAACCTGTCGGGCGGCTCGTGGTTCTGGCGCGACGAGTACGCGCGGATTCCCCGCCGCGTCTTCATCGACTCCGACCCCGTGTTCACGCAGCTGGCGCTCGCCAAGGGCGACCCGTGGTACGTGGAGTTCTTCCGGGGTTTCACCCACCTCTTCACCTTCGGCGCGAACATCGGCACGCAGGCGTGCGATGTGCCGACGGGCGAGTTCGTCTGGCACAAGACGTGGCAGCCGGTCGTCATCGACCAGTGGCACGCTCCGGCCGTGCCCGCGGGCGAGCGCTTCACGACGATCATGACCTGGAAGATCGAGAGCTTCGCCGACGTGGACGGCAACAAGGACCGCGAGTTCCTGAAGTTCCTCGACCTGGCCGCCCGCACGCCGCAGCAGATCGAACTGGCCATCAACGGGCCGCAGGACTTCCTGCGGGCGCACGGCTGGTCGACCGTCGATGCCATGGGCGTGTCGCGATCGCTCTGGGACTACCGGGCTTTCATCCAGGGCTCGAAGGCCGAGTTCGGCGTAGCCAAACACGGCTACGTGTCGCGCCGGTCGGGCTGGTTCAGCGATCGCACCGAGTGCTATCTGGCCGCGGGCCGGCCCGCACTTGTGCAAGACACCGGCTGGAGCGCGCATCTGCCAGACGGCGAGGGCTTGCTCGGCTTCTCGACGCCCGACGACGCGCTTGCTGGTCTCGATCGCATTGCCTCGGACTACCCCCGTCACGCGGCTCGCGCCATCGAGATCGCGCGCGAGTGCTTCGCGGCCGACCGCGTGCTGCCGGCGTTGCTCGACGCGGTTGGCCGATGACCCGTCCGTTGCGTATCGCGCACGTCGTACCGGTAGCGACATCGTTGCCACCGGTACTCTCCGGGTCGATCGAGACGATGTCGTCGGTGCTCACCGACGGACTGGTGGCGCGGGGGCATGCCGTGACCCTCTTTGCCACGGGCTCGTCGACCACGAGCGCCACCCTTCACGCCACCTTCGCGCGCGGCTACCGCGACGATCCGGCGATGTGGCCGTGGGAGCTGTGTGAGCTCTTCAATCTGTCGGCGGCCTTCGAACGGGCCGACGCCTTCGATGTGATCCACTGCCAGGCCGAGTACTCACCACTGACGCTGGCGTTTGGCCGGCTCTCGCCGACACCGGTGCTCCACACGGTCCACTACTCGCCGACGCCCGACGAGATCGCCATCTGGCACCGATACCCAGAGGCGCCATTTGTGGCGCTGTCGCAGGTGCAGGCCGACCGGCTCACGGGGTTCCACGTGGCCGCCGTGATCCCCCACGGACTGGATCTGGCGCAGTTTCCCT
>JANNEJ010000193.1:0-1748 GCA_031378585.1 Acidobacteriota bacterium
GCCCTGTGCATCGCGCGTCGCAAACGGCAGCCGGACCTGGCGGTAGATGTCCTTGGCCGTGATCAGTCCAATCAGGACGCCAGCTTCGTCGACCAACGGCAGCTTTTTCACCTTGCGATCGACCATCACGCGCTCAGCGGCAGCCAGCGTGAGCTCGCCGCGGCCGACGACCAGAGCGTCGACTGGCGTCATGCGCGACGCCACGGTGCCTTGCTTCGTGTCCACGAAGCGCACGTCGCGCTCGGTCAGCAAGCCCTTCAAGTGGCGCTGTCCGTCGACGACGACCAGCGTGCCGGCGCGGGTGCGCCGCATCAAGGCGGCCGCGGCCGCCAGCGTCGTCTCGGGCGTGACGGCATAGGGGTCGCGGATGATGATGTGCTGCATCCGCTTCACCTTCTCGACTTCCCGTACCTGCGGCTCGATGTCGCCGGCGCGGAATCCGCGGTCGATGATGCCGAGCCCGCCTTCCTCGGCCTGCACGATCGCCATGGGCGCGCGGGTGACGGTGTCCATATTGGCCGAGACGAGCGGCCGCTTCAGCGTGATGTGGGTCGAGAACCGGCACGTGAGGTCAATGGCCGCCGGGTCGCGGCGCTCGATCACGCTGAACTGCGGCCGGAGCAGAAAATCGTCGAACGTGGCGCCGCGCACCAGGTCCGCAAGGGCGTCGAAGGGTGAAGCCATGCCGCTACTTTACCTTTCTCGCCGTAGCTTTAGCCGGTGGCGGACCTGTCTCGCCGTAGCTTTAGCGAAGGCGGACTGTTACTCTTAGGGCGTCCCATGCAACTGGATTTGCCCCTTCAGGTCGCGCCGACGGTGTTCGTGCGTCACCGCTGGGCACGCCGCTACATCCTCCGCGTGCTGGATGACGGCACGCTGCGAGTGACGTTGCCGCGGTGGGGATCGAAGCGGGAAGCGCTCGCGTTTGTGGAGACCAGCCAGGCGTGGGTTGACCGGCAGCGCCAGGTGCGGATGGCGCGGCCCTCGGTGGTGCACCCCGATGAACCGGCCCTGCGCAAGCGGGCGCTGAGGGAACTGCCTCCGGCGCTTCGCGCCCTGGCTGATCTGCATGGCATCACGGTGACGCGGATTTCGATCCGCAACCAGCGATCGCGGTGGGGCGCCTGTTCGGCGGCCGGCGCCATCACGCTCAACTGGCGGCTGATCCTGGTGCCCGACTTTGTTCGCGAGTATGTGATGCTGCACGAACTCATGCACCGGCGCGAGTTGAACCACTCCGAGCGGTTCTGGCGGCACGTCCGCGCCGTGTGCCCCAGGCACGCCGAGGCGCGGCAGTGGCTGGTGACGGAAGGGCAGCGGTTGTTCACCGGCGCCGCCGTGAACGAGTGTGAGGAGAAGCGATGAAGCGGATGTGCGTGGTGGCATTGTGTGTGGTGGGCCTGCTGTCGGCCGCCCCGCGGGCCGAAGCCCAGGCGATGGGCGTGTTCAAGGGGTACCTCACCGGCGCGGCTGGCCTCGGGGCCGGTGGTGACGTGTCGAACCCGGTGTTGACGCCAGGCGTCGCCGTATCGGTCCAGGAAGAGAACGGCTGGGGCGCGGAGTTTGATTTCGGCTACTCCGCCGATGCCGACGCGGGCCGCCAGGAACTGGACATTGCGACTTACATGTTCAATGGCAATTGGATTCAGCCGCGCGGCCGCCTGCGACCATCGATCTCGGTCGGCGCCGGTGCGATCCAGGCGGATGGCTGCAACTCGCCGTGCACGCGGCCGGCCAAGACGTTTGAT
>JANNEJ010000201.1:0-1907 GCA_031378585.1 Acidobacteriota bacterium
CGCGGCCTTGCGCTGAACCCGACACAACTCGATTTGATCCGGGACAAGGCGGACACATACCTGCAGGAGGGAGATCTCGCTGGAGCGCGGGCGGTGGTGGCCTCGGTGCCGAAAGAGGTCGAGGTGACGGCTCTGGTCGCACACTTCGCTTTCTACAACGAGTCGTGGGTGCTGAGCCCCGCGCAGCGGGACCTGCTGCTGCGCCTCACAGATGGCGTGTTCGGTGACAGGGCGCGGTGGGCCGAATCCCTGGCACACGAGCACTCGCTCCGCGGCAACCGGGCCGAGGCGCAGAAATACGCCGAGGAGGCGCGCAGGACTCTCGTCGAACAGCTCGAAAAGGCCGGAGACGATGCGGGCCTGCTCTCCGCCCTGGGGTACGTTCTCGCCCTCCTGGGGCAGGGCAAAGACGCGGTGCGGAACGGCGAACGAGCCGTGACGCTGGCCCCCATCGAGAAGGAGGCGTCGGATATCGGTGGAACCCCCCTCAAATACCTTGCCTACATTCACACCCGGCTGGGAAACCAGGAGCCGGCCATCGACGCGCTGGAGCGGCTGTTGAAGGCTCCCTACCGCTTCACACCTGGCTGGCTGCGCGTCGATCCCCATTTCGACCGGCTGCGCGGCAACCCGCGGTTCGATCGGCTCGCGCGCGGCCAGGAGTGACGCACCGCGTTCACGAAACGCCTTACCGGAACGTCCAGCCGACGCCGAACTTCAGCTCGGGGCTGTCGAGCGCGCCGATCTTGAACTCGAAGAACAGGCCTTCCGATTGCTCCACGCCAATCAGGAAGTTGACTCCCGCTTCGCTGTTGGTCTCGCGATCGTTGTCCCTGCCGCGATCGAACGAGTAGAAGTTCACGGCCGGGCCACCGCCGGCGTAGAGCCGCCAGCCGTTGCGAGGCGGGAACTTGTAGGCGAACTCGAAGTTGAGCGCCACCAGCGTGAGGTCGTCGCCCAGGCCAGCTTCGAGGTTGGGCCGGAAGTGCACCCGGTCGACGAGCGCGCCGGTCTCGTAGTGCGCGCCGAAATAGAACTGGTCCGGGTCAATAGACACGCCGGCTCGCACGCCGGGCCCCTGCGCCAACGCCAGACTGGGCATGAGCACGACGCTCCCCAGAATGAGTAGAAAGTGCATCACCGTCAGCTTCTTCACCGCTTTGCCGTGCATGGCGCCTCCGGGTACCAACCCCTGCACGCCGCGTGCCAGCGGTGAGGGCGCCGTGGACGGACCGGTATACTCTGCCCGAGGCTAACCCGTCCCGATGGCACGCACCAGGTCCAAGACCACGAAAGACTCCGCCGCCAACCTCGGCTTCGAAGCCAAGCTCTGGCTCACCGCCGACAAGCTGCGCAACAACATGGACGCGGCGGAGTACAAGCACGTCGTGCTCGGCCTGATCTTCCTCAAGTACATCTCTGACACCTTCGAGGAACACCGCGCCAAGCTGCTCGCTGGCGCCACGTCCAAGACCGGCGGCTACGCCGGCGCCAACGCCGAAGACCCGGATGAATACAAGGCCGAGAACGTCTTCTGGGTGCCAGCGGAGGCCCGCTGGTCGCATCTGCAGGCAAGCGCCAAGCAGCCCACCATCGGCAAGACCGTGGACGACGCCATGGTGGCCATCGAGCGCGACAACCCCCGGCTCAAGGGCGTGCTCCCCAAGGAATATGCGCGCCCTGGGCTCGACAAGCAGCGGCTTGGCGAACTCATCGACGTGATCGCCACCATCGCGCTCACCGCTGCCAGCGATGGCCCAAGAGACGGACACAGGACCCACCGCTCGGTCGATCTGCTCGGCCGCGTCTACGAGTATTTCCTCACCTGCTTCGCCAGCGCCGAGGGCAAGAACGGCGGCCAGTTCTACACGCCGTCCTGCGTCGTGCGCTGCCTCGTCGAGATGCTC
>JANNEJ010000202.1:0-1656 GCA_031378585.1 Acidobacteriota bacterium
GACAGCGACGCCCCATCGGGCGTGACCGCCACCGCCATCATCTTCGACACACCGGCGTCGAGGCCCTGGTAGAAGAGTGCCTTGCCATCACGCCGCCACACCGGCCCGTTGCCACCCGCGGTCGACACCGCGAGCCGCTCGCCCGTGGGATACGGCTGAAGGTAGACCTCGAACCGTCCGGACTCATCGGACACGTACGCCAGCCACCGGCCATCGGGAGAGAACGCCGGGCTGTGCTCGGACGCGGGGCGACTCAGGAACGGCGTCGTCGTGGGCGGGTCGCCCATCGTCAGCATCCAGATGTCGGCCAGCAAGCCCGTCTGCACCGTGTAGGCCAGCTTCGAGCCATCGGGTGACCACGCGGCGTTGAAAATGACGTTCACGCCCGCCGGCGTGGCCACGAGCAGCCGCTCTCGGCCGTCCAGATGCTTGAGGAAGATCCCGGCGGCGTCTTTTTTTCGGGACGCGATCGCCAGCGAACGGCCATCTGGGTGCCACGCGGCTCCTGAGGCGACTTCGTTCTGTGTGAGCTTCGTCGTGCTCCCGCGCAGCCGGTCGTAGATTTCGACATCGACGTCCTGACCTCGGGGGACGAGAAACGCGATGGCGTTCCCGTCGGGAGACACGCGTGGGAACGTGAAATCGTTGACCAGCGGTCCGAGCGCTTCGAAGGTCCCAGCCGGGCCAACCATTCCTAGTGCGCTGGCCGCGTCGAGGGCAGGCACGTAGGCCAGCGTGCCACCTCGCGACGCCGCCAACTCCGGCGTCGGGAGCGCTATGGCGCTCGTGGCACTGCGCCGCACGGCGTCCACGAGCGGCACCGTGGGGCCCGTCACCGCCAGTCCATCCAGGTCGAACGGTGCGACCAGGACCTGGTCGTCGCGTTCGAACGCGAGATGTCCGCTGCTCAGCACGAGCAGCGCCCGCGCGTTCTCGACGACCACGCGACGCGCCCCGGTGTCGAGCAGCACGGCTTCGGTGCGGAAGCTGCCACTCCCCGTGTAAACGCTGAAGAGCACGGCCCGGCCCGATGGCGTCAGTGCCGGGAAGTTGTGATACACCTCACGGTTGGCGGCATCGAGCGTAGTGAGATCGGTCACCGCGCCGCCCTCGGCCGACACCCGGCGCAGGCCAGAGCTGAGGGCGCCAAAGACAATCGCGCCCTCCGCCGTCCACACGCCGAAGGCGGACCCGCTGCCGTTGATCTGCTCGACCAGCGTCACGGGGGTGCCGCCCGCGAGGGCGATCTTCTTGAGTTCGCCGGTCTGGGTGAAGAAGCCGACCCACTGGCCCTCAGGAGAGAAGAACGGCTGACGCGCCCCGGCGGTGCCCGGCAGGTCGCGCACCGCCAGCGTGTTCAGGGACCGCACCAGCAGTTGCGTGCGCCGGCCCTGCCGATCGGCTGACGCCTCCGCATTCGCGCCCACGTAGACGAGCTCGGTCCCGTCTGGCGAGAGGGCGAGCGAGCGTGTTGGCGAACCGCCGATGGAGATCGGACGGTTGGCAGGCACCATCACCGACACGCGCGCCGTGGTCTCGGGAGCGGGAGTGCGTGCGGCCGCCCACGACCACAGGGCCGCCGCAGCCACGAGCGCACCCATGAGGCCGCTGACGGCGACGGCGGCCACGACCCGCGCGCGCGACCGCGCCCCTGTT
>JANNEJ010000203.1:0-1903 GCA_031378585.1 Acidobacteriota bacterium
ACGCCCGGCCCAACGACTCTCCACCTGAAGTCACGGCACCGGCACGAGCCGCTTCAGTTCCTCGAACCAGTGCTGCACGAGCACGAACTCGCGGCTACCGCTCGGGTCGGCGCCGCGCACCATCACGAAGCGTCCGTCCGGAAGCACGTCGTAGGCCACGCCCGTGTTGCCGCTTTGCGCGTACCGCTCGGCGGCACCCGAGCCACCGGGCACGCTCTGGTCGAAGAGGGCCGTGGGCCGGCCGAGCGACAGCGACGCGCCATCTGGCCTGACCGCCACCGCCATCATCTTCGACACCCCAGCGTCGAGGCCCTCGTAGAAGAGTGCCTTGCCATCGCGCCGCCACACCGGTCCGTTGCCGCCTCCGATCGACACCGCGAGCCGCTCGCCCGTGGGATACGGCTGGAGGTAGACCTCGAACCGCCCGGACTCATCGGACACGTACGCCAGCCACCGCCCATCGGGTGAGAACGACGGACTGTGCTCGGACGCGGGGCGACTCAGGAACGGCGTCGTCGTGGGCGGGTCGCCCATCGTCAGCATCCAGATATCGGTCAGTAGGCCAGTTTGCACCGTGTAGGCCAGCTTCGAGCCATCGGGCGACCACGCGGCGTTGCGAAGGCTGGTCACGCCCGCCGGCGTGGCCACGAGCAGCCGCTCTCGGCCGTCCAGTTGCTTGAGGAAGATCCCGGCGGCGTCTTTCTTTCGGGACGCGATCGCCAGCGAACGGCCATCTGGATGCCACTCGGCTCCTTGGACAGCTTCGTCCTGTGTGAGCTTCGTCGTGCTCCCGCGCAGCCGGTCGTAGAGCTGGACATCGACGTCCTGGCCCCGGGCTACGAGAAACGCGATGGCGTTCCCGTCGGGAGACACGCGTGGAAACGTGTAATCGTTGACCAGCGGTCCGAGCGCCTCGAAGGTCCCATCCGGGCGAACCAGCCCGAGTGCGCTGGCCGCGCCGGTGACAGGCACGTAGGCGAGCGTGCCAGCTCGCGACGCCGCCAACTCCGGCGTCGGGAGCGCTAAGGCGCTCGTGGCACTGCGCCGCACGGCGTCCACGAGCGGCACCGCGGGGCCTGTCACCGCCAGTCCATCCAGGTCGAACGGTGCGACCAGGATCGCGTCGCCACGTTCGAATACGAGGTGTCCGCTGCTCAGCACGAGCAGCACGCGCGCGTTCTCGACCACCACACGACGCGCCCCGGTGTCGAGCATCACGGCTTCAAGACGGAAGGCGATACCCACCGAACGAACGCTGAAGAGCACGGCCCGACCCGATGGCGTCAGTACCGGGAAGTTGTGGAAATCATCACCGTTCGCCTCATCGAGCGTGGTGAGATCGGTGACCGCGCCACCCTCGGCCGACACCCGGCGAAGCCCCGAGCTGACGGTGCCAAAGACGATCGCGCCCTCCGCCGTCCACACGCCGAAGCAGAGCGCGCTGCCGTTGATCTGCTCGACCAGCGTCACGGGGTTGCCGCCCGCAAGGGCGATCTTCTTGAGTTCGCCGGTCTGGGTGAAGAAACCGATCCACTGGCCATCGGGAGAGAAGAACGGCTGACGCGCCCCGGTGGTGCCCGGCAGGTCGCGCACCGTAAGCGTGCCGAGTGACCGCACCAGCAATTGCGTGCGCCTGCCCAGCGGATCGGCTGGCGCGTCCGGATTCGTGCCCACGTAGACGAGCTCGGTCCCGTCTGGCGAGAGGGTGAGCGAGCGCGTTGGCGAGCCGCCGATGGAGATCGGACGGTTGGCCGGCACCACTACCGACACGCGCGCCGTGGTCTCGGGAGCGGGAGTGCGTGCGGCCGCCCACGACCACAGGGCCGCCGCAGCCACGAGCGCACCCATGAGGCCGCTGACGGCGACGGCGGCCACGACCCGCGCGCGCGACCGCGCCCCTGTT
>JANNEJ010000214.1:0-9191 GCA_031378585.1 Acidobacteriota bacterium
GGTATCGTGGGCGCTTTCATCTGGACCCGCACCTTTCGTCGACGCGCGCCGACGAGCTCTACGTGGAGTGGGCGAGGCAATGCGTGAGCGGCGCGATGTCCGACATCATCATGGTGTCGGAGGACTCGAACGGCCGGCTGCACGGCTATCTGGCGTACCGCCGTCGCGAACCCGCGTCGAGCCTCGGGATGCCCATATTCGGGGGTGGCCTTGGTGCGTGCCGGCGCGATTCTCCAGGGGCCTACGCCAGTCTCATTCGTGACGCCACGATCTGGTCGCATGCGCGAGGCGGCATGGGCGAATACCAGACGCAGAACTACAACTTCGCGGTGATTCGCGTCTACGAAGCCGCCGGCGCCCACTACGTGCGTGCCGAATACACGCTCCATGCGTGGCTGGACTGAGAATGGACGCCGGGGCTGTGTTACGATTGTCCCGTTGTCGGGTTCGGTCGACAACGCGCCTGGGGCCAATGGGCGGCTAGCTCAGCTGGGAGAGCGCCGCGTTCGCAACGCGGAGGTCAGGAGTTCGATCCTCCTGCCGTCCACCATCACCCACCCCAGTGCTTCACAACCCCGTATACTGAAACGGTGACTACCCGTCACTGCTCACGAAGGCTCCTGCTCGCGCTGGTGCTGCTTGGAGCGGCCGGCGCGAGTGCCGCCCAGCCGCCGGCGGCGCCCCTGGCACCCGGCGAACTCGCCCGCCGGGTGCAGGCTCGATACGATGCGGTGCGCGACTTCGAGGGCGCGTTCACGCAGACCTACGAAGGCGGCGTGCTGCGCACCAAGACGACCTAGCGGGGCACGGTCGTCATCAAGCGGCCCGGCCGCATGCGCTGGCTCTACGTCTCGCCTGAGCGCAAGGAGTTCGTGTCGGACGGAGTCACGATCTACGCCTACTTCCCCGCTGACCGGCAGGTGATGGTCAGTCCGGCCCCGACGGGCGCCGACACCACGCCGGCGCTCTTTCTTACCGGTCAGGCCAACCTCGTGCGCGATTTCGACGCCTCGGCTATGGACGTGCCCGGCGCGGCCGCCGGACTCGTCGGTCTGAAGCTCGTGGCCAAGCGGCCCGACCCCGATTTCGAGTGGTTGGCCGTTGCCGTCGACCCCACGACCTATCAGATCCGCCACCTCGTCGCGCTGGATCGGCAAGGCGGCCGGTCCACGTTCGCGTTTTCGAATCTGAAGGAAAACCAGCGCCCGCCCGATACACTATTCGCGTTCCGCGTCCCGAAGGGCGTCGACGTCATCACCAATGGCCGCTAGCCGCCGTCGCCGCGTTTGCCTTGCCGGTGCCCTGCTTGCCGCACTGCTGGCCTCGTCATGCGCCTCGACCAGCACGCTGGCCCAGGCGCAGATGGCTGAGCACCAGCAGGACTACGACCTGGCCGTCGCCCAGTACACGAAGGCGGTTCGCGCCAAACCCAGCGACCGGGGCATTCGCCTCGCGCTCGACCGCGCCAAGCTGAGGGCCTCGCAGGATCACTTCGCGCGCGCCCGCCGGCATGCCGCAACCGGCCACACCGAGGAAGCGCTGATCGAGTATCAGCTGGCCGCTGAGCTGAATCCTTCGAGCGGCGACATCCAGCACGAGCTGCGCACGCTGCGTACTCAGCTGCGCACCCAGGTGGCTCTCGACCGCGGCGGCAAGACCACGCTCGAGGCGCTCATCAAGGACAGCCTGGCCGCGCCGCTTCCGGGCGCCGACCTCCCCCTCGACGTCACGCTGCCGGATTCACTGGTGTTTCGCGAGGCCGGCGCGCGCGACGTCTTTACGGCGATCGGCAAGTTCGCGAACCTGAGCGTGGTCTTCGACCCCGCCTTCCGCGATACCTCGGTGACCATCGACCTGCGCAAGGCGCCCCTGGCCGACGCGCTCAACGCCGTGGGCACCGTGACGCGCACCTTCTGGCGCGTGACCGCACCGCGAACCATCGCGGTCGTCCCCGACACGGCCGCCAAGCGCCGCGAGTACGAAGAGGAGATCGTGCGCACGTTCTTCCTCAGCAACGCCGACCTGAAGGAAACCGTCGATGTGCTGCGCATCGTGGTCGATGCGCGCCGGCTGGCGCCGGTAGCCGCCACCAACGCCATCACCATCAAGGACACACCCGAACGCGTGGCCGCGGCGGGGCGAATCATTCAGGCCATCGACAAGGCGCGGCCCGAGGTGGTCATTGACGTCGAAGTACTCGAGGTGGACCGCACCAAGTTGCTCGACTACGGACTGCAACTCGTCTCGCCAAACTCGACGCCCCCGGGGCTCGACGGGCAGGTGTCGCTTGGCAGCGACACGCTCACACTGAGCGATCTGCGCAGCCTCACGACCTCGGACGTGTTCCTCACGAACCTGCCGGCGCTCTTCTACCGCCTGCTCAAGAGCGACACCAATACCCGCACGCTGGCCAATCCCCAGCTGCGCACTTCGGAAGGCATCTCCGCGCAGGCACGGTTCGGTGAACGCGTGCCGGTGCCGGTCACCACCTTTGCGCCCATTGCCGCTGGCGGTGTCCAGACGCAGCCCATCACCTCGTTCAACTACGAGAACATCGGCGTCAACATCGACATCACGCCGCGCACCCATCACAACGACGAGGTGTCGCTCGCCGTGAAGATCGAAGTCAGCAGCATTTCCGGCAGCGGGTTCGGCGGCCTGCCCACCTTTGGCAACCGGTCGATCACGACGGTGATCCGCTTGCGCGACGGCGAGACCAACATGCTGGCCGGTCTCATCCGCGACGAGGAACGGAAGGTGGCGTCGGGCATTCCCGGGCTCAGTGACATCCCCGTCATCGGCAGGATCTTTGGTTTCAACCGGATCGAGACGCAGGCAACCGACATCCTCCTGACGCTCACGCCGCACATCGTGCGGGTGCTCGACCTCACCGAGGCCGACGTGCGGGCGTTCCGCGTGGGCCGCGACACGGGGACGTCGGTAATCGACGCGCCAATCCCGCCGGTCAACCGTCCACCCGGCGGCGATGCTCCTGCCCCCGCCGCCGCGCCTGCTGCTGTCGCACCGGCCGCGCCGACGCTGCGGCCCCTGCCGCCTGCTCCTGGGCCGGCGTCGCCGGTGAAGCCCCCTCCGCGTCCCCCGCCAGGTCGCTAGACCTTCGACACCCGCGCGCCAAGCGACTGCAGCCGCTCCACGAGCTTGCTATAACCACGCTCCACCGTTTCGAGGGGCTCGACCCGGCTCTGGCCCTTGGCGGCCAGTGCCGCCGCGATGAGGGCCATCCCCGATCGAATATCGCGGCTGTCGAGGGCCTTGCCCTTCAGTTTCGCCGGGCCGGTCACGATGATGCGGTGTGGGTCGCACAGGAACAGGTCGGCGCCCATGCCGCTCATCTGCTCGAGCGCGAACAGACGCAACTCGTAGAGCCAGTCGTGCACGAGGGTGGCGCCCTGTGCCTGGGTGGCCAACACGGTCACCAGGCTGACGAGATCGCTCGGGAAGCCTGGCCACAGGCCTGTGGTGAGCCGCCCGGCGCCGATGAGCGTCGAGGGCTCCACGGTGAGCACGTCGCCGTCCTGCCGACACCGTACGGAGAGCTTACGGAGCGTGGCGATCACCACCTCCATGTCAAGGGCACGAGCGCCACGGATCTCCACTTCCCCGCCCGTGATCGCGCCCACCACTGCCCAACTCCCTGCTTCGATGTAGTCCCCATACAGGGCCTTACTCGCGCTGCCCAGGCGCGTGCCGCCCTCCACGCGGATCGTGTGCGAGCCAGCGCCGGTGATTCCCACGCCCATCAACGACAGGAACTCGCACAGCTCCACGACGTGCGGCTCGCAGGCCGCATGGCGAATCTCAGAAATTCCCGGGGCGGCGGCCGCGGCCAGGAGCGCCGTCTCGGTGCCGGTCACCGAGGCTTCATCCAGATAGATCGACGCGGGCTTCAACCCCCGGGGCACTTCGAGCCGGTGCCCATCGCCCTCCACGTGCTCGGCGCCCATTGCGGTGAGCGCCTCCAGATGGGTGCGAATCGTACGACGGGCCGGGAAGTCGCCGCCCGGAGGCGCAACAAACGCCCGGCCGGTCCGTGCCAGTAGCGGCCCGAGTAGCAGCACCGAGCCGCGCAGACGACCGACCAGAGCCCGGTCGGGTTCATGCGACCGCACCTCTTTGCACCGGATGTGAAGCGTCGGGCTTCCGATGCCCTCGACCTCCGCGCCCAGATCGAGCAGCAAGCGCGCCATGACGTCCACGTCGGCGATCCGCGGTACGTTTGTGAGCACACATGGCTCCGGCGTGAGCAGCGTGGCCGCCATGAGCGGCAAGGCCGCGTTCTTGTTGCCTTCCACGTCCACGACGCCCGACAGGCGGTGGCCTCCCTCGATGATCAGCGTCGACATGTTGGATTCCTGCGGGTTACCAGGCTCCGAGCCTGACGATCTCCTCGCGCAAGGCGACGCCGAAGGCGTCGTGCACTCGCGCGCGGCACATCTCGATGAGGGCGGCGATGTCGGCCGCGGTGGCCGTGCCATCGTTCACGATGAAGTTGCCGTGCGCCTGCGACACCCGTGCGCCGCCCACGACGTGGCCCTTCAGGCCCGCGCGGTCGACGAGCGCCCCAGCCGACGGCGGAATGCCTTCGGGCACGCGGTCGCGCCGAGGTTGCGGATTCTGGAAGATGCAGCCGGCGCTCGGCGAGGCGAGCGGCTGCGTCTGCTTACGAAACTTCAGCGACGCCCTCGCGACCGCGCGCAACGCATCCGGGTCGCCGCCGGGCCTGAGACGAAAGGCGACCCAGATGGCAACCTCGCCGCTGCGCTGCAGCCGGCTCGCGTCGTAAGCAAATTCCATCCGGTCGTGGTCCACCTGCCGCAGACCGCCGTCGCGGCCGGCGACGCGCACGCTCTCGACCAGGTCGCCGATGTTCGCCTTCTGCCAATGCGCATTGCCGTAGACGGCGCCGCCCACGGTGCCCGGCGTGCCGGCCCAGGCCTCGGGCCCAGCGAGACCACGCGCGATGGCCCACCGCACGAGGCCGTTCACCGTGACCGCCGCATCGACCCGCGCGAGATCACGGCCCACCATCTGCATCGTGCCGCCACGCGGGCGAATCACCAGCCCGCGCACGCCGGCGTCGGAGACCAGCACGTTGGACCCGCCACCGAGCATCGTGACCGCCACACCGTGCCCGTGGGCCAGCTTCAGCAGGCCGATGATCGCGTCACCGTCATTCGGCTCAGCCAGCCAGTCGGCTGGCCCGCCGACCTTGAACGTCGTGAGCGGCGCAAGCGCCGCATCGTCGTGCACCTTCACGTCGGGAAACGCCTTGCGCAGCACCTCGCCAAACGGGCTCATGCGTCGACCCCGTCAGGGATCGCGCGCAGCAGTTCGCGTTCGCGAGCGATGAGGGCGTGTCTGGCTTCAACCCGTGTGCAGGACGTGAAGCGCAGGGTGTCGCCAGGACCGAGCTGGCCGGCCAGCGGCAGGTCGGCGGTGATAACGGTGGCGATCTTCGGATAGCCCCCGGCGGTCTGCCGATCGGCCATCAGCAGAATCGGCGCTCCTCCAGCCGGTACCTGGATAGCGCCGAAGGGGACTGGCTCCGAGAACGGCTCTTCTGCTCCGACGGTCGTCAGTACCGGTCCTTCGAGCCGGAACCCCATGCGGTTGGACTGCGGGGACACGCGGAAGACCTCGTGCAGCAGCGCCTCAATTGACGGTCGTGAGAAACGCGTGTCCTGCGGGCCGAGCATCACGCGCAGCAGTGGCGTCGCGCCCGCGCCGAACCGATGGAACCTGATGGCGGCCCGTGGCGTGGCCGACCAGGACACGAGTCCCACCGGCAGCGCGTCGCCGCTGACCAGCGCGCGGCCAGCCACGCCGCCCATGCCGCTCAGCACGTGCGTGGAACGGCTGCCGAGCACAGGCGGCGTGTCAATCCCCCCTGCCACAGCCAGATAGGCGCGGCTACCCGCATGGCGATGGCCGAAGCGCAGCGTGGCCCCGGGTTCGAGTGCAAATACGGTCTGGTGCGGAACCGGACAGCCATCCACCGTCAGTGCAAACTCGGCTCCGGCCACCGCGGCAACCAGCGCTCGTTCCGCACGCAGTTCGGGGCCGAGCAGAGTGACCTCAATGGTGGCGGCCGCGGCGGGATTGCCGACGAGCGCGTTGGCCAGACGATGGGCATACGTGTCCATGGCGCCGCTCACCGGCACGCCGAACGACTGACTGCCCCAGCGCCCGAGGTCCTGCACCGTGCTGAGCAGCCCGGGTCGAACCACGGTCAGACCCGCCTGGCCTAGGTCCATGGGCCACCGGCGCGCAGTGCCCAGTCGTCGGGCGGGATAGCGACAAAGCGCACGCGGTCGCCGGCCCGCAGCAGAGCCGGCTCCTGACGCTCCGCGTCGAACATCCGCCACGGCGTGCGTCCGACAAGCTGCCACCCACCGGGGCTATCGCACGGATAGACGCCGGTCTGCAGACCGGCGATCCCGACGCTCCCGGCCGGCACCACCGCGCGCGGCGCGGTGCGCCGGGGCATCGCGAGGCTCCTGTCCACCGACCCGAGATAGGCGAACCCCGGCAGGAAGCCGAGCATGTAGACGCGGTAGGTCTGCCGCGCGTGCCGCGCCACCACGTCGTGACTCGAGCATCCGGCAAACGACGCAACGGCCTCGAGATCCGGACCGTGGACGCCGCCGTAGCAGACCGGGATCTCGACCACCCTGGCCTGCGAGGCTACGACGGGCGCCAAGTCCCAGGTCTGGGCCACGACCTGGTCGAGAGCCATGCCGTCGAAGTTCAGCGGATCCACGTGCACGCCTACCGACGCGTAGCCTGGCACGACGTCACGCACACCCGGCACCCGCGCCTCGACGATCGCCTGCGCCAGCACCACGACGCGCGCGTTGACCTCGGGCGTCATCGACGGCTCGAACTCGACCAGCACGAGCGAGTCGCCGGAATGATGCACACGCGGGCGCGTGAGCGGCGCGGTCACGACAGCGCCTCGAGCAGCTTCGCGTGGATGCCTCCGAAGCCGCCATTGGACATGACGACGATGTCGTCGCCCTCAGCCGCCTCGGCGGCCAGGTGCGCCACGATGGCCTCGACGTCCGGCAACTGACGCGCCGACACGCCGGTTGCGCGCAGGTCACCAATGAGCTGGGCGCCAGATAACCGCTCCGACTCGGGCAGCGCGCTGCGATACACCGGGGCGATCACCACCTGGTCCGCCCCCGCGAACGCCTTCGCGAAGTCGTCCTGGAACACGCGCCGGCACGACGAGGCGGAGCGTGGCTCGAACACCGTCCATAGCCGATGGCCTGGCCGAGACGCACGCATCGCAGCGATCGTCTCGGCCACGGCCGTAGGGTGATGCGCGAAGTCGTCGTAGATGACGATGCCCCGCCGCTCCCCCACCATCTCGAGCCGCCGCTTCACGCCGGCAAAGGTGGCCAGACCCACGCGAATGGCCGTCATGCTCAGCCCACACTCGTGGCCGACCGCGACCGCAGCCAAGGCGTTGCGCACGTTGTGTGCGCCGCGTAGCGGCACCTCGAGATCGCCGGAGAACCCATCGGGGCCACGGACCGAGAACCGTGTGCCGTCGCCGTGAGACACGAGCGCCGTCGCCTGCCAGGTCGCACCGTCTGCCAGGCCAAAGGTCTGCACGCGGCATCGCGCGTGCGGCGCCAGCGCCGCGGCCTCAGGACTGTCGGCGCCGAGCAACACCAGGCCCCGGCCAGGGACGAGCATCACGAACCTGGCAAACGCCAGCCGGATGGCAGCCAGATCAGGATAGATGTCGGCGTGGTCGAACTCCACGTTGTTCACGACGGCGACGTCGGGCAGGTACTTCAGGAACTTCGCCGTCTTGTCGAAGTACGCGCTGTCGTACTCGTCGCCCTCGATCACGAATGCGCGGCCGCCCCCGACGCGGTAACTGGCGCCACCGTTGCCGAAGTTCTTGGCGATGCCCCCGACGAGCATCGACGGATCCGCTCCGCCGCTCGTGAGCACCCATGCGGCCAGCGACGTGGTCGTCGTCTTCCCGTGCGTGCCCGCCACCACAATCGCATCGGCATCCCACAGGAACGTATCGCGAATGGTTTCGGGCAACGACGCATACCGGATCGACCGGTCGAGCACGGCCTCGAGTTCGGCGTTGCCCCGCGAGATCGCGTTCCCTACGACCACGAGATCGAGGTCCTCGGTGATATGGGTGGCGGCATATCCCTGGAGAATCGGGATGCGTTCACCCGCCAGGAAGTCGCTCATCGGAGGATACACGTGCTCATCAGAGCCCTGCACGTCGTCGCCGCGCGACTTCAGCAGCGCTGCGAGCGTGGCCATGGCCGTACCGCAGATGCCGATGAGGTGGACGCGCCGGGCCATCAGCAGACCGCAGGTTCTTCAATCGACAGCGCCGGAGCGCCGCTCGCGAACAGGCGCGCCGACACGCCGAAGGGCAACGTCAGCGCGGCACCGACGGTATGACCTGACGGGAATCCGAACACGACGGGCCCGGGAAAATGGGCAAACATGTCGCGCAGGACGGCCCGCGCCGTCGGCCCGCCGCCGCCCTCGTCGCATCCAGGGAACGTGCCCAGCACGACTCCCGTCACCTGCCGGAACACCCCGGCCTGGTGGAGTTGCGTCACCAGCCGGTCGATGCGATACGGCCGCTCACCCACGTCCTCGAGAAACAGCACGCTTGGCTCGCTCGGAAGGCACGCGAAGGGCGTGCCCAGCAGGGACGCCAGTTGCGAGAGCGTGCCGCCCACGAGTACGCCGGCGGCCTCCCCGGGCCGAAACACCTCGAGTCCAGCCGGCGCCAGCGTGCCCATGGCCACGGGCTGCGTCACGGCAGCCAGAAACGACGCGCGATCGTAGCCCGCGTGTCCCTGCGCCAGGCGTCCCTCGACCATTGGGCCGTGAAACGCGACCACGCCGTGCGCGACCTGCCACGCCAGCAGTGCCGTGAGATCGCTGTAGCCCACAAAGACCTTCGGGTCGGCGGCCAGCCACCGCGGGTCCAGCAGCGGCAGGAGTTGCTGGCTGCCGTACCCGCCCCGTACTGCCACGATGCCGCGAATCGCGGGGTCGCGCCAGGCATCAGCCAGCGCCGAGGCGCGCACGGCTGGCAGGCCCCCCCCGTAGCCGTGGCGGGCCTGCACACGATAGTGGTAGACCGGTTAGAAACCGAGCGCGCGCAACACAAC
>JANNEJ010000240.1:0-2617 GCA_031378585.1 Acidobacteriota bacterium
TGGCGGCCACGCCCAGGGGCGTCTGCGCGGTGAAACTCGGATCGGCCGAGCCCGCGCTCGTCGCCGAGCTGACGCGTGAGTTTCCCGCCGCGCAGGTGCTGGCTGGCGGGTTGCCTTCGGCCTGGGTAGCAGCGGTGGCACGGGCGGTAGACCGCCGGTCACCAGGTCCAAGCGACGTACCCCTCGACGTGCAGGGCACGGCATTCCAGTGGACTGTCTGGAAGGCGCTTCAAGCCATTCCCGTGGGTCAGACCCGCACCTATGCCGAACTGGCCAAGGCCATTGGCCGGCCCACGGCCGCCAGGGCCGTGGCCAGGGCATGCGCCGCAAATCCAGTCGCGGTGGTGGTGCCGTGCCACCGGGTGGTACCAGCGGCCGGCGGCACCGGCGGCTACCGCTGGGGCGCCGTCCGGAAGCAGGCGTTGCTGCGTTTTGAGGCCGGGGCGGGCGGACTGGCAACGAACCGACGCTGATTCCGTTACAATTCGCCCTCGTGGAACGCCGGTCTCGCGACGTCGCGGCTCTGCTGGAGGCATTCGTCTCAGGCCACCCCGGTCTGCGTCTGGGCACGTGCTTCGGCGAGCCCGCGGTGTATGCCGGCCGGCGCGTTGCCATTCGCGGTGCCGGTGCCGACGTGGCCCTGCGGCTCGCGCCCGCGGCTCGCGCCCGCGCGATGACTCTGTGTCCAGCACGAGTGCGCCGGTGGCACAACGGTTGGTTGTACCTCTCGATGCGGGCGGATCGTTCCGCCGGCGTCGTGGCGTCGCTCTTCGAGCACGCCGTTCACCACGTGGCCACCGTATGAGCCGCACCCGTTACGGCGTCTCGCCGTGGACTCTCACGCCCACGCCGAAGAGCCGCACATTTCCAACCACGCTCGACGTGGACTCTGCCGATGTCGTCGTCGTGGGCGCTGGACTGACCGGCATGCTCACCGCGGTGGCGCTCAAGGCCGCCGGTCAGCACGTGGTGCTGCTCGAGGCCGGCCGGGTTGGCGCGCAGTACAGCACCGGTGCGTCTGGCATCACTGGCTTGCTCCTGGCGATGGACTACCGCGTGCTCGAGGCGGCGCACGGTCGCCGCATCGCGCGCCTGCTGGTCAGCACCGTGGCTGACGCTGGCACTGGCCTGGCCGCCGCGCTCGAGAAGGCGAAGATTCCTGGCGCCGTGGCCGCGCGCGACCTGCTCTCGGCCGTCGACGGGAGTGCGCGTGGTTGGGACCGCGAGATGGCCGTGCGCCAGGCTGCCGGCCTTGCCGCTACCGCTCTTTCGGGTGCACCGCTGGCCAAGGCAACCCGCGCCGATGTGTCGGCGGCCCTGCGCCTGCGCGGCGCAGGCCTGGTCGATACCGGCCGAATCGTGGCGGGCGCGGCCGCGCGTCTGGGTCCGGCGCGCGTCGGCGTCTACGAGCGCAGCCGCGTCACCAGGATCACGTTTACCCGCGTGGATGCGACGGTGCACGTGGGCACGCGCTCTGTGGTGACTCCGCGCGTCGTCATCTGCACCGATGCGCCCGGCGCGCTCGCGCCCACGCTCGACCGTCACGTGCGCGCCTACGAACGATTCCACGTGCTCACGGCGGTGATGCCTGCCGCGATGCGCAAGGCGCTTGGCGCCGACCTGGGCAGCACCATCCTGGTGGATCGCTCGGCCGACCTCGCGCTCACGAGTACGCCTGACGGCCGGCTCCTGCTGAGCGGTGCCGACTCACCCCTGCTCGCCGAAAAGCAGCGCGCGGCCGCGTGGGTCCAGCGTACTGGACAACTGATGTACGAGTGTCTGAAGCGCTATCCCGCCATGGCCGGGCTGGCGCCGGAGTTCGGCTGGTCGTCGCCGCTCGTGGCCGCCCCCGACCGTTTTCCACTCGTCGGTCCGCATCGCCAGTATCCGCACCAGCTTTTCTCGTTTGGCACCGATGCCGACCCGTCGCTGGCCTGGATGGCCAGCCGGATACTGGCGCGCGCCGTCCTGCGCCAGTCCTCCGCTGACGACGAGCTGTGTGGCTTTGCCCGGGTGCAAGAAGACCGGTCCTAGCCGCCCAGACCATGTCAGGAACCCACCAACGGGATCCAAGACGCCGGCGCCCCCGAACGGTCACGGATCCTGACACTTCGTGTCTCACTGTGGCGCACGGCCACGCTCGATTCGCGGAATGACGAACAAATTGGCGCATCTGGCCCTCGGTACCGGCCTTGCAACCTTCGGGGCCATGACGTGTCCGAATCGCCGATGGATGGCCGCCTTCATGCTGACGATGCTCGCCGTGTTCGGGCCGGCGACGACGTTTGCCTCGTTGCGGGCGGCGTCAGACGACGCCCTGGCCCGGTCGAGTGCCGCCGCCGTGCGCGGCCGTGTGGCGGAAGTCGTCTCGGCCTGGGACCCGGACGTTGACGGCCTCTACACCTATGTGACCATCGACGTCCTGCGCTCGTGGGGGCTCGACGGTTCACCCACCCGCGTCGTCGTGAAGCAACTTGGGGGCGTCGTCGGCAACACGGCGTTTTTCGTGGGCGGGCAAGCGCGCTTCGAGGTGGGTGAAGAAGTGCTCGTGTTTCTCGACGTGCGCCCTCGCGACCGCACGCTGTCGGTGTCGGGACTCGAGCAAGGCAAGTGGATC
>JANNEJ010000248.1:0-2085 GCA_031378585.1 Acidobacteriota bacterium
TTCTGCACGTAGTCGAACGCGCCGTTCTTCATCGCCTCGACGGCCGTGGACACCGAGCCGAAGGCCGTCATCAGGATGACCGACGAGGTGGGATGGGTGGTGCGGGTCGTGCGCAGCACATCGAGGCCGTCGGACCCGCCCATGCGCAGGTCGCTCACGACCACGTCGAAGTAGCCGTTGTGCAGCCGCTCGATGGCCGCGTTGCCGTTGGGGGCCTCTTCCACGTCGTGGCCGGCCGTGCGCAGCGCCAGGGCCAGGCCCCGCCGCAACGCGTCGTGATCGTCGGCAACCAGAATTCGACTCATGACCTGTCTGCTCCTACCATACGCGCGCATCGCCGCTCACGGGGAGCGTGACACGGAACTTCGTGCCGGTGCCCGGCCGGCTCGTGAGATCGATGCGCCCGTCGTGGGCGTCGACGATCTTGCGCACGATCGCCAGGCCGAGGCCGGAGCCCTGGGCCTTGGTCGTGAAGAACGCACTGAAGATCTTGTCGGCCAGTTCGGGGGGCACGCCCGGGCCGTCGTCGGTCACCTCGACCACGATGGTGGGAATCGGGTGCAGACCGTCGAGCGGCAGCGCGCCGTCTTCCTCGCGGGTGACCTCGCGCGCCGTGATCGTCACCGAGCCGGCGCCGTTCAGCGCCTCGTAGGCGTTGATGAGCAGGTTGGCGAACACCTGCATGAGCTGCGTCGAGTCGGCGTCGATGAGCGGCAGGCCGTCGGCGAGGTCCAGCCGTACGTCCACTGCGCCCCGGGTCGCCGTGCCGTCGGCCATCGTCACCGCGGCCTGAAGCGCCGTGGTCACAGATGTGCGTTCCATCTGCAGCCGCACCGGCCGCACGAAGTCGAGAATCTCCTGCACGATGGCGTTGGCCATCTTGGCTTCGTTCATGATGTCGCCGACGAGCGCCGTGGCCTGGGCGTTGTCGCGCAACTGACGGCGCAGCAGGCCGGCCATGACCTCGATCCCGGCCAGCGGGTTCTTGATCTCGTGGGCGACGGCTGCCGCCATCTCGCCGAGCACGGCCAGGCGGTCGCGCAACCGTTCCCGTTCCTCGAGCTGCTCGACGCGCGTCAGGTCCTTGAAGAACATCGCGGCGCCAATGGTGAGCCCCTCGGTGTTGCGGATGAGCGAGAGGGTGTAGCCGAGCACCTTGTCGGAAGGCGTCAGGCGCAGCTCGGCGCGGTTGGGCAGGAAGGCGAGCTCGTAGGCTCCAGCCAGCACCCGCACGATGGCGGGATGGGCATAGAACACCTCGGCAAAGGGACGGCCGAGGTAGTCCTCGCCGGCCGGCAGGCCGAAGATGCGGCATGACTCGTCGTTGATGAGGACGAGCGCGCCGGCCCGGTCGATGGCCAGCACGCCGTTGCGCATATGTGCCACGAGGTGGCGGAAAAACGCATCGTCAACAAAGTGCGCCGCGGCAATGGGCGCGCGGTGGGCGGTACCGGAGCGCGCCGACACGCCCAAGGCTTTTGCGGGGCGACGTGCGGTGGCGATTTTTGGGGCAGGCATAGATCGACTGCCTCCGACATACGCAACTGTCGTGCCTGTCACCACAATGACGAATCAGAAGGGGTAGAGGGGTCGAAATGTGTAATCGTGCCAGAATTCTTCAATCTGGCCGTGTCAAACCAGCACACATGAAGACAAAAACGTCAGTCGAGCCCATCGCGCGTGACGAATTCTGACCAGTCACGGTCGGCCGACTGGCAGGTATTAGGACGGCTTGGCCGCCCGCAAGTCCTCGGCTTCAGCCTGCAGCATCTCCCACTGACCGAGCAGGTCGCCGACTTCCCACATGAGCGCCTGATGGCGATCGAGCACCGGCTTGGACGTCTCATGGCGGTCGTAGAACCCGGGTGCGGCCATTTCGGCTTCCACGGCCTTCACCGTGGTTTCCCGCTCCGCAATGCGCCCTTCGAGTTCGCTGATTCTGGCCGCGAGCGTCTCGAAGGCCCGCTCGCGCTTCTTGCGCTCGGCCGCCTCCCGCCTGCGCTGCTCGTGGTCTTGCGCGCTGCCGGCGGCCGGCGCGGGCGGGACGGCCTTGCGCAAAGACGGCTGTGCCGGTCGGCCCAGCGG
>JANNEJ010000249.1:0-2446 GCA_031378585.1 Acidobacteriota bacterium
CCCCGCCGTTGGCAGTACGCGTGCAGATCTGGTCGAGCTTCTCTTGTGTGATCTGCCCCATCGCGACCAGCTCGGTGAGCGGCACACCGGCCACCGTGGATAGGCGCGGCAGCGGCACCATGGTGTCACCGTGGCCGCCGAGCACGAAGCACGTCACGTCGGAGACTTTCACGTTCAGTGCCTCCGACACGAACGTGCGCATGCGGGCGGAATCAAGTACGCCGGCCATGCCAATCACGCGCTCGCGCGGGAAGCCGCTCAGCCGATGCACCGCTTGCGACATCGCGTCGAGCGGATTGGCCACCGGCACGATGACGCAGTTCGGCGAATGCTTGACGACTTGCGCCGTCACGGCCTGCATAATCTTGTAGTTGATGTCGAGCAGGTCGTCGCGGCTCATACCGGGCTTGCGCGGCACGCCTGAGGTGATGACGACCACGTCGGAGTTGGCGGTGTGCTCGTAGCCTTCGTCGGTGGCGCCAACGCCCATCACTCTGGCTGCCGAGCCGCCGATTGCGCACGACTGGTACACGTCGAGGGCGATGCCCGCGGCTTTCTCACCGGCAATGTCGACGATCACGACATCGGCTAGTTCCTTCTGCGCGACCGCACGCGCCACCGTTGCGCCGACGGCGCCGCCGCCACCTACCACTGTCACTTTTCGATTCATCGCTACGCTCCAGAATCCGACGCGATACGGCAATTAGGTCAGGCACCTGCCGTCCGCGATCCGGATGTTCACACGTTCTGTGGAAAACCCTGTGGATAAGACCCCGCAAAGACGCATTCGAGCCGCGCGAAGTCGAACAAAACACCGGTTTGCACCACCGATGGTGCGTGGGCCATACCTTGTATCCAATCGATCGGCCACAGACCGACTGACCCACACAACTTTCGCATTATACCGGTCGAGTCCGTTCCACTGTGCGCCCACGTCGACAGCTTCGCGGCCAATGAGTGGATCGTCTGGTCAGCAACATGCGCCACGGGCGAGCGCATCGAAGTCACCCGCGCTTCGGGTGATTGACCGCACGCGCAGGCGACAGTCGTCGCGAGTGATCTCCGTGCCGGCGGCCCAGCGCGGCGGCCTCGCGACCGGTCGCCAAGGCTACGGCAGGCGCAGCATGACCGTTCCAGCGCCCGTCCGTACCACGACGTGGTCGAGCGCGACCTCCACCACGTCATCTCCGCCGGGCAGAGTGTCGCCAGCGCGCATCAAGTGCACATCGCCCCCGCCGGCGATCACGGCCACGACGTCGCCGTTCTCACTGGCGGCGATGCCGGCCAGGCGCCAGCGAGCATCGGCGTCAGACGCTTCAGTGTTGACCTCCGTCCCGACTGTCGCTGCCAGTTCGCGCGCGGCTGCGGGCACACGCCGTGACGCACTGGTCGGATGCGGATCGGCCCTGAAGGTGAACGGGTTACGCGACGGCGCCGGGCGCGCCACGGCGGGAGTAATGGCCGGCCACGCAAGTCGCGGCAGCGTGGCGCGCACCAACCGCTGGGCCGCCGGCCGAGGAGGCGCGGTCTGGGTCACGGCCGCGGGAGGATTCAGCACGGAGCCAGCCGTCCAGCCCACAAGCGCGGCACCGGACAGCAGTACGCCGAGAGCACGGAAGGAAATGGTGAGCATCGCTCTGCCATAGTATCGGTCCCGGGCGCTCGTTCCGACGAAATCTGCCGATGTGTGCACTGTGGTATGCTTCGCCGTGCCCGCTGTTCCAGGCAAGCTGCCGGCCGGACTGACGGAAGCTTCGGTCGTTGCCATCGTTCCGGCCCGGTATCATTCATCCCGCCTTCCCGGTAAGCCTCTCGCTCCCATTCACGGCCGGCCCATGGTCGAGCACGTCTACCGCCGTGCCAGTCTCGCCGCGGTCGATGTCGTGATTGTGGCCACCGATGACCAGCGAATCGTCGATGCGGTCGAGGCCTTTGGCGGTATCGCCTGCCTGACGCGCGCCGACCATCTCACCGGCACTGACCGGCTGGCTGAACTGACGGCGCAAATGCATTGCGACATCGTGGTCAACGTGCAGGGCGATGAGCCCTTCATCGACCCGGCCGCCATCAATGCGCTCGTTGAGCCGCTGCGACGCGATCGCGCCGAACAGATGACCACGCTGTGCCGGCCACTGCTGCCCGACGAAGACGTGTTGTCGCCCCATCTCGTGAAGGTCGTGCGTGACCTTCAGGGGCGTGCGCTCTATTTTTCGCGCGCCCCGATTCCCTACCCGCGCTCGACCGCCGGGGCGGGGCCGGCGGCGCACATCGGCGTCTACGCCTACCGGCGCGCCACGCTCCTCAGGCTGGCTGCGCTGCCGCCCTCACCCCTCGAACTCTCAGAGTCGCTCGAGCAACTTCGCGCGCTCGAGCACGGCATCTCCATTCGTGTCGTCGAGAGCGCCTACGTGTCGCTGTCGGTCGATACCCCGGACGACCTCGAACG
>JANNEJ010000275.1:0-4361 GCA_031378585.1 Acidobacteriota bacterium
GCTCGGCGGGGCGTTCGGTTGAGTGACTATGTGGCGACCGGCGCTGCGGCCAGGCCGGGCTCATTGGCGGTCTTACCGGCGTGGAACTCCGAGTACACGTAGACCGGAATTGCGAGCGCACCCAGGCGATCTTCGAGCACCGGCAACACGTCGTCCCACGACAACGCCCCTACGCCCGTCGCAAGACGCGGCACGGCCATCGACGTGAACGACTCGGTCTGGGCCATCTTGACCAGCGCGCGCAGCGATTCCCGCACGTTGTGCAGCGTGGCCCGGCCGGGCCGCCCTCCGGCGCCGTAGCCGCCATCTTGCGTGATCAGATTCACGATGCGCACGCCTCCAACCGATCCCCACATCCACGCCGCGCCAGGCTTGGGATGCTGTTGGCTGCACCAATGGTGGAAGTCCTTGTGCAGCGCCGGATACCGCTCTCGAAGGGACAGCGCGAGCCCGTGGATCATCGGGTCGCTCGGGGCGACACCGTGCACCAGCACCTGCGCGCGCGTGAGCAGAATGTCACCTGACACGAAATGGATCATGCAGCCGTCCCCGTTGGTTGGAGCCCACGCTCAGCCGAGCGCGCAGGTCACACAGGTCGTGGTACTCGGCATTGCGGCCAGCCGCGCCGCGCCGATGGGCTCGCCGCATGTGGCGCACCGGCCGTAGGTGCCGGCATCAAGTCTGCGGATCGCGGCTCGCACCTGCGCGACCTCCGCACGGATCGCCTCATCGAGGGTCTCGAGCACTTCGTCGTTCTCGTTCTCGGTGGCGCGCTCTTGCCAGTCGCGATCCGCCGGGCGACGTAAATCCCCGGCGATGTCGCCGACGCGCTTCAGCAACACATCGAGCCTTTCCTCGAGCTGCGCTCGTACTGCGATATCGCTGGCCATGACCATCCCTCACTACCCAGTGATATCAAGAAAAGTGCCAGAGTCGGCCGCGAGCAATTGCGGAGTAATCGGCGCGCGGGCAAGGACCGCATCGCGGGGGAATCCGGCTGGCGCGGAAGATCCCGCATGCCGGCGGCGACGCGTCTGGCCTGGGACGGCGATCAGAGCCACCCGGCCTGGGCGCGCCGCTTGCATGGCACATCCAGTAGTCATGGTCACGCAAGACCAGCGCGAAGTCATCGCGTTCCTGTCGCGTCCCGAGACGCACGGGCAGGAGTGCGCGCGCGTCGAGACAATCGACACGCACAGCGCCGTCGTCTTTCTGGCCGGCACCAGGGCGCTCAAGCTGAAGCGCGCCGTGCGCTACGACTATCTCGACTTCTCGACGGTCGCGCGGCGCCGAGAGTGTTGCGAGGCGGAGGTGGCGATCAATCGCCGCACGGCGCCGAGCCTCTATCGCGGCGTCGCGGTCGTGACCCGCGACCCCTTCGGCCTGCTCACGCTCGATGGCAACGGCACGCCGGTCGAGTGGCTCGTGGACATGACGCGCTTCGATACCGAGGCCCTGGCCGATCGGCTGGCCGAACGTCACGCCCTTGGCCTGCCGACGATGCTGGAGTTGGGCCGGATCGTGGCCCGCATGCATGCGTCGGCGCCGATTTGCCGTTCGATGCGTGGCGGCGCCGACGCGATCCGCTGGGTGATCGACGGCAACACGACGTCCCTGGCCAGCTTCGGCGAGCACGTGTGTTCCGCCGCCACGGGCGGCGCGCTCACCGCGCGGTCGATCGCCGCGCTCGGCCAGGCGACGGCGCTGCTCGACGTCCGCGCGGGACAGGGTCGGGTGCGCCAGTGCCATGGCGACCTGCACCTGCGCAACATCGTGATGCTCGATGGGCGCCCGACGCCGTTTGACGCCGTGGAGTTCAACGACGACATCGCGTGCATCGACGTGTGGTACGACGTGGCGTTCCTGCTGATGGACCTCTTCCGCCGCGGCCTGGCGCGTCACGCCAACGCCGTCATGAACGAGTACGTCCGGGCCACGGGCGACATCGAGGGCCTGGCGCTGCTGCCGTTGTTCCTCGGACTCCGGGCGGCCGTGCGCGCCAAGACCAGCGCCACCGCGGCCACGCTCGACGACCAGCTCGAGACCCGCGCCGCGCACGTGACGGAGGCGCAAGGCTATCTCGACCTGGCCCTGACACTCCTTCAACCTCGATCGCCAGCGCTGGTCGCAATCGGCGGCTACTCCGGTTCAGGGAAATCGACGCAGGCCGCGACCATCGCCCCTGGGCTCGGCCCGGTTCCCGGCGCTCTTCACCTGCGCAGCGACGTGATCCGCAAGGACCTGTTCGGCGTGCCCGCGCTGCAGCCGCTCCCGGCCGAGGCGTACTCGCCCGAGGTCAGCGCGCGCGTCTACGCGCGCATGCGGGAGCTCGCGGCCGTGGCTCTGGCGGCCCACCACGCCGTCGTCTGCGACGGCGTCTATGCCGACGCCGGCGAACGTACGGCAGTGACCGCCGTCGGGCGTGCGGCCGGAGTTCCCGTGGCGGCCGTCTGGCTCCACGCTCCAGACGCGACGCTCCTCAGCCGCGTCAGGGCGCGCCGGCACGATGCCTCGGACGCGACAGCCGACGTGGTTCGTCAGCAACTCGGTCACGTGACCCCGCCAGACGACTGGGTGCGACTCGATGCGACGGGTCCGGTCGAGGCAACCGGCGCCATGGTGCGCGCGGCCATTGGCGCCAACGGCATCACGGCCGACTGACTGCCACGCGGCGGCCGTCCGCCATGGGCGCGGTCAGCCACCGGCCGGCGATCCGGCCGGTGGCTACTCGAACCGTGTCAGCGAGATCCCGACCGTGCGCAGATTGCCCGGCGTCTTCATCCACTGCAGCAGGATCGGGCACTGATAGACGCCCTCGACGAGGCGGCCGCGACCCGGGCTGTCGGCATCGGACACGAGCAGGTTCACCGAACGCTGCAGCCGCAGGAAGCGGCGGGCCTGGCGGCCCAGGAGCATCGTGATGAGGCGCTCGGCTCGCGAGTCGGGAATCTGCAGCCGTTCGCAGACTTGATTGAACGACCGTATGACGTCGTACTTCGCGTAGTCCATCGCCTTGGCCGGAATGGCCCACGGGTCGGCGATCATGTGCCGCCCTTTTTCCGCCATGAAGCGGAACGGGTCATGGAGCACGCTGGCCAGATCGTGGCGCATGAGCAACGTCTCGTATTCGTTGATCGTCAGCGCCGTGCCGGCGTCGGCGGCTCCGAGGGCGAGCCGCACCCGCCCCTTCGTGACGCCGTGTTTGTCAATCAGCGCCTGAAGCCGCTCGTAGAGCCCGAGGTCCGGGTGCTTCAGGCTGACCGAGTCGAGCGCGCGAGACGACATCGGCACGAGCACCTGGTCGCGCGCAACCACATGTTCGTGATGAAAGCCAATGACCCGGGCCTGACGGCGCCGATGCCGGTCATCCGCCACGCCGTCGAGGTCCACGAAGTACACCGGTTCCGACGGCCGATTCCGGTAGCGGACGCACGTGCGCAGCCCCGAGGCGATAAAGGTGAGATGCGCGTCGCCGTTACGCGGCTCGACCTGCCGCTGCTCGTTCGAGAGGTCGTCGCGCAGGTGCAGCTCGTCGTGGCGGTAGCCGGCTTCCTGCGGAAACACGGTCTGAAACGCGCGGATGTAGGGCCGAATCCCGCCCCGGCGGGTGTCGAGGTGCAGGGCGCGACGCTGTTCCAGGAACCCGGCGGTGGTGTGGAACGACCAGAACAGCGCGAAGGGAAACTCGGCCAGTCCATTCAGCCACCCGGACTGCCGGCGGAGGTCGACGATCTCGAAACGGGTGGACGGTCGGAGTTCGAGGCTGAGTTCGCAGGGGGCCGTGGACATGGAGGATGCGGTGGCCGGCACGGCCAAGGGAAGCCTAACACGACACCACGGACAATGGTCCAGGCAAGGGCTCAGAACCGGAACCGGATCCCGCCGTTCACGACGCGGCCATCGAGCGGGGCCCAGCCGTCCACGGCCCACCGCCCGTCGGCGCTCGGCGTCTGGCGCAGCAGCGGATCGTGCCGTGTCTGCCGCACATCCGTCAGATTCTCGGCGTTGAGGAAGACGCGGGCAGGGCCGACGCGACGCTCCACGAGCAGTCCGACGATGAGATAGGGGGTGGACTCGGTGCGATACGGGTTCACGTCGAGACGCTGGCGACCGGTGTAGTAGAGCTCGAGGCCTACCCGGCCCACGCCTTCGGGCTCCCACATCCCGACGAGCCCCGCGCTGTGGCGCGGCGTGAGTGCGGCGTCCTGCCGTCCGGTGCCGGCCTCTTCCGCGGAACGCATGTAGGTGTAGGTGGACGTGGCAGCAAAGGACCCGCGCCGGATCGTCGCGAGCAGTTCCAGCCCACGACTTGTAGACGCCCGGTCCTCGTTGACGATGGCGTACTCTTCCTCTCGTTTGAC
>JANNEJ010000277.1:0-4876 GCA_031378585.1 Acidobacteriota bacterium
CCCGTGCCGTTCACGCCGACCACCAGCACGACTCGCGGTCCCGCGGCCGGGCGCACCAGCGGCCTGTCGGCCCCAGCGAATACCTCGTGCAGTTCTTCTGTCAGCAGCGCCCGCAACCCGGAACCGCGCCGGTATCTGCGACTGACACCCTCGAGCAGCCGAGCAGTGGCCGCCAAACCGACGTCGGCGCCGAGGAGCAGTTCTTCGAGCGCCTCGGTGGTGTCGACATCCACGCCGTCGGCCTGGCGCTCTGGCGCGTCGGCGCGCCGGACGATCTCATCGAAACGCTGCGCCAGCCGCTCTGCAGTGCGCGAGAGTCCCCGCGTGAGTCTATCGAAGAGGCCCATCGGGCCGATCTTAGCAGGCCCCAGGTGTCCGCACGCGGCCGCCCGTGTTCACCCTCGTCCCCGTGTGTCGGATTCGGCGCGCTGTCGCCGTCCCATCAACTCGCTGACCGCCACGGCGGCGCTGATGCGCCCAGCCAGCAGCGCGTCCACCTGTGCGGCAATGGGCAGTTCGATGCCGTGCGCGGCACCGAGCGCGAGTGCGGCGTGGGTCGTGCGCACGCCTTCGGCCACCATCTTCGAGCTCGCGACGATCTCGGCGAGCACGCGCCCCCGAGCGAGTTCAAGGCCCACGTGCCGATTGCGACTCAACTGGCCAGTGCAGGTCAGCACCAGGTCGCCCATGCCTGCCAATCCGGCGAGCGTCTCGCGCTCGCCCCCGGCAGCGACGGCCAGACGCGAGATCTCGGCGAGACCGCGCGTCATCAGCGCGGCGAGCGCGTTGTGGCCCAGACCGAGGCCGTCCACGACCCCTGCGGCAATCGCGATGACGTTCTTCAGCGCGCCCCCAAGTTCGACGCCCACGACGTCGCTGCTCGCATAGAGCCGCATCGAGCCAGAGCGGAATTCTTCCTGCACGTGCCGCACTGCGCCTTCGCTGCGCGACGCCACGACCACGACGGTGGGCTTCTGCTGGGCCAGTTCCCGGGCGAAGCTCGGCCCCGATAGGACTGCCACTTCCCACACTCGCGGCCACTCCTGCTCAATCACCTCGGACATCCGCAACAGCGATCCGTCTTCGAGCCCCTTGGTGGCGCTGAGCACCACGGCCTCGGGATCGACATGCGCATTCGACTGACGCAGCACCTGACGGAGTCCGTGTGACGGTACGGCCACAAGCACCAGCTGCGCATCGGCGAGCGCATCCGGCAGGCTGATGCCCACTGACAGCGACTCGGGAAACGGCGTGTCCGGCAGATACACCGCGTTGGCCCGCCGCCGCTCCATGTCGGCCGCCAGTTCACCGTCGCGCGCCCACAGACGCACCTGATGTCCAATGCCGGCCAGATGAACGGCCAGCGCAGTACCCCAGCTGCCGGCCCCCAGCACCGCCACGCTACGCACGGGATACTCCTGCCTCAGGGCGACCGAGACGCGGTTCTGTGCCACGCCACATCCGTCTCAGATTCCCTCGGTGACGCCACACGATCAGCACGGCGGCGACGATTCCCCCAGTCACCACTTCGGGCGACGCCGCGAAGGCCGCCGCGGCAAGCGGGAGCGCGACCGCCGCGACCACCGAGCCGGCCGACACGAACCGTGTCGCCCCGGCCGCCACGGCGAACGCGGCGGCCGCACAGACCGTGGCCACGGGTGACAACAGACCGAACGCACCGGCCGCGGTGGCGACGCCTTTGCCGCCCCTGCCGCCAAGCCAGAACGGAAACATGTGCCCGGTCACCGCGGCAACGCCGGCGGCAACCGCGGCGCTCTCTGACGGTGCCACCAGACCAGCGGCCGCCACCGACCCGAAGCCCTTGGCCACGTCTACGACCATCACCACCAGTCCAACCCCAATCCCAGAGACCCGCAGAGCGTTCGTGGCGCCGACGTTGCCGCTGCCCGCGCGCCGCAGGTCGACACCGGCCCACCGCCGCGCCGCCAGATAGCCGAGCGGCAGCGAGCCGATCAGGTAGCCGATCACAGCGCCGACCACTGTCACGCACCGGCTCCAACGATTAGGTAGCGCCGTAGCATGTCGAGGATGGTGGTGGTTGACAGCGACTTGACGACCAGGCGATCGCCAGTGAAACGCGCAGTACGCACGACCGAGCCGCGTGGTCCCGCCACAGCCAGGCACACGGTGCCAACAGGTTTTTCAATCGATCCGCCGCCTGGGCCTGCGATGCCGGTGATGGCCACGCCGACATCGACGCCGGCGCGCCGGCGAAGTCCCTCCGCCATGGCAACTGCCACGGGCTCGCTGACCGCACCGTGCGCCTCGATGAGCGCGGCCGGCACGTCGAGGTCGGCGATCTTGGCGCGATTGCTGTATGCCACAACCGCACGGTCGACATACGCGCTGCTGCCCGCCATGTCGGTGAGACGGGAGGTCACGAGCCCGCCAGTGCACGACTCGGCCAGCGCCAGCGTGAGACCCAACGCGAGCAATTGGTCGCCTACCACCTGCTCGAGTCCGCGCCCGTCGGTGCTCACGACATCGGCGCCGAGGGCCGAGGCCAGCATGCCGACGGCAGACTCGAGCCGCGCCTCCAGTGCTCCGGTCTCGGGCCCGTGCGCCGTGAGGTGCAGCTCCACCGAGCCCAGGCTCGCCAGAATCGTGGTGTGTACGGGCAGCGCTTCCAGACGCCATGGTCCATAGAGCGGCTGCACCCGTTCATCGACCCAGGACTCGCTGCGCCCGGCGATGACGACCGAGCGTTGCGCCGTCTTCCCGGCGCCCCACCGCGGCGCCACATGCGTCGTCACGAGGTGGTCGAGCATCGGCTGCATCTCGCGCGGCGGCCCGGGCAACAGCGCGATCGCCTTGGCGCTCGTGGCGATCCATAGGCCTGGTGCTGTCCCGCGTCGGTTCGCGAGAATGACGGCGCCCTCCGGCACCAGCGCCTGGCGGCGGTTGATCTCGGGCATCGACAGTCCCCGCGCCAGAAATCGATCGCGAATCATCGTGACGACCGCCGCGTCTTCGCGCATCGGGCGCTCGAGCACGTGGGCCGCAGCATCGCGGGTACGATCGTCGTCGGTGGGCCCGAGACCACCGGTGCACACCACCAGGTCGACGCGCGCGTGCGCATGGCGCAACGTCTCCACGAGGTCGTCCCAGTCGTCGCCGACCACCGTCGTAAACGATACGGAAAGCCCATGCCGTTGCAGTACGCCGGCAATATGCGGAGAGTTCGTGTCGGTGCGTCCGAGATTGAGGAGCTCGCTGCCGACGGCTACGATGGCGGCTGTGGCGGGACGCTCAGACGGGGTCACGACCACCACGCCGGGAACCACCACACAAGCAGCGCCAGCACGCCCCATGCATACGCCCCCGCCGCCAGGTCGTCAAGCATGATGCCCCAGCCCGCATGCTGGCGTTCGAGTTGACGCGCCGGCGGCGGCTTTACGATGTCGAACACCCGGAACAAGACGAAACCCGCCAGTGCGGCTTGCCAGGTAAACGGCGCCGCCACCATCGTGACGCACATGCCCATCACTTCGTCGATCACGACCGGCCCGGGGTCGGTCGTACCCAGCTGCCCCTCCGCAAGCGTGGCGGCCCAGGCACCGATGACGAGCAGCAGGGCCGCGATCGCGAGTTCCGTCCAGAGACCCGCGCCACTGGCACGCGCGGCACCCCACACCGCGAGACCGACCGCCGATCCCGCGGTGCCCGGGGCGATCGGAAAGAATCCCGCGTATCCGGCAGTTGCGATGGCAAGAGCGAATCTCGCCCTCAAGACGTCACCCGCACGACGCGGGTGCGCGCCGCATAGTCGTGGAGCGCCCGGCCGTCAGACCTGGCGAGCGCCAGCAGAAACCCGGCTCCCACCACCAGCGACCCCAGCAGAGCGACGCCCACGCGAAGCATGGCACCGCCAGGCGAAAGACCACCGTCGACCCCGATGACTCGTAAACCCATCGCCATCTTGCCAAGCGTCTGACCGCTACTTGCAGTGAACACCGCAAGGTAGGCAAGGTTGAGGCCCAGCAGAAACGCGCCCAGGGGCACGAGTGGCAGAGTCGCCACCTCGGAGATCTGCAGGTCGGCCAATTGCGCCGTCAGGTACACCACCGTCAGATCGATGCCAGCCAGCACCATCAGGTCAATGAGCGCGGCCGCCAGACGCAAGCCAGCAGGGGCGGCCACGACCACCGGCGCGTCGGCCTCGGTCGTGTGCGCCTCGTCTGGCGCGGCTTCGAGCAACGGCGATGACGCGCGCCGCAGTATGTGTGTCGTAATACGGCCGCGAGGGCGATCCGCCGAGGCTCGGCGCACGGCCAGGGGCGTGCGGGCCGGCGGCGGCTGCGCCTCGTGCACGAGGAGCGGGAAGGTCGGGGGTTGCAACGGGAAATCCTGGAGCGCTTTGCCCTCGCCGTCGGTTGCCAGGCTCACATCAGCTGGATCGCTCGCTCCCGTGAGACGGTCCTCGCGAGCACTGGGCGCGAACACTCGCACCAACGGCGCGTCGCGGACGTCGGTGGCGGCACACGCGGCCGTCTCGCTGGCCAGGAGCGAGAATTCATAGCCGCAGTGCCGGCACCGGTCGGTGTCCTCGAAGCCGATATAGGCGCATTTCGGGCACTTCATGGCGCCGTCCCTTCGATTCCTCCCGTCAAGCCCGCTGTGGCATCCAGGAGTGCTCGCTGGACCCGTCCACGCAGCTCCTGCGCCTGGCGGTACTGGCTGTCACCGGCATCGATGCGATCGAGCATGACGAGAGCGTCGGCCAACTTGCCCCCTCCAAACAACGCTTTGGCGCGTGCAAGATAGGCGTCGGCCGCCGCCGGCACTGGAAGCGGCGCTGGCGCGGCGTCAACTGGGGCGATCGGAGTGCCAGAGTCGACGACAACGTCGGTGCGGG
>JANNEJ010000303.1:0-9296 GCA_031378585.1 Acidobacteriota bacterium
TACGTGATGATTCCGGTCATCAACGTCATGATTGCCGGCATCTTCGGCGCCTCGCTTCTGCCCTCGGTGCCGGCGTGGACGTGGGCGGTCGGGTGGCTCGTGACGGTCACCGCGCTCAACGCGCTCGGCATCGAGAGCACCGACCGCTCGGCCCGCGTGGTGCTGGCGCTCGAGATCGTGGCGCTGCTGCTGTTTGTCGGCGTGGCGGCGTGGCTCGGGCACGGGCCGATCAGTAATCCCGACGCCGTGGGGTGGTCGCCGATCTTCGCGGCCGCCTCGATCGTCGCCATCTCATTTCTGGGCTTCGACGCCGTCACGACGCTGTCGGAAGAGGCGCTCGACCCCAAGCGCGACGTGCCACGCGCGGTGGTGCTCACGTGTCTGGTGGCGGGCGGCCTCTTCATCGTGGTATGCGCCGCGGCCTACCGCGCGCATCCTGTGGCGATCTTCGAAGGCGTGGATGCGGCCGGCTTCACCGTGGCCGCCGCCATCGGTGGATCTGCGCTGGCTGCCGTGATCGCGGTGGGCGAACTCATCGGCTCCTTTGCGGGAGCGCTGGCCGGACAGGCGGGGGCGGCCCGGTTGCTCTTCGGCATCAGCCGCGCCACGGGCCTTGGTCACGGTGTGCTCGACCGCGTGCACGCCACCCGCCAGGTGCCGACCGGCGCCGTCGGCGTGCTGGCCGTGGCCGGCCTGCTCGCGTTCGTGCTCACGCTCGAGCAGGTGGTGTCGCTCATCAACTTCGGCGCGCTGACCGGCTTTCTCGTGGTGCATGCGGCGGCGGCGCGCGAAGGCCTCACGCGGCATCCCGCGCGCACGCCTTCGATCTGGCTGCGCTTCGTGCTGCTGCCGGTCGTGGGAGCGGGATTCGTGGCCACGCTGCTCTGGAGCCTGTCGCCCACGGCGCTCCTGGTGGGCGGGAGTTGGCTGACGATCGGAGTCGTCGTGCTATGGTTTCGCGGAGTGTCATGGCCACACTGACCGCCGCGTCGCACGTCATCTCTGGCGACCACTTCATCGCCAATCGCCGCATCGGATCCTCGCGCGCGTTGGCCGTGACCAGCCCCATCGACGGCACGCCGCTTGGCGAGATTGCGGCAGGCGATGCCGCCGCGGCCAACCAGGCCGTCGAGGCCGCGCGTGAGGCGTTTCCGGCCTGGGCCGCGCTTGGTCCCGGGGGACGCGGGCCTATCCTGCGGCGCCTCGCCGACCTCATCGAGCGCGACGTGGAAGCGCTGGCGCTGGTCGAGACGACCAACAACGGATCGCTCTTCGAGGCCAGTCGTCTGCGCGTGATGAAGCGCGCCGCCCACAACATCCGCTTCTTCGCCGACCTGGCCGAGACGCTCGCCGCGCCGGCGTGGGATACCGACGCGGCCAATGCGCACAACCGGGTGTGCTACGACCCGGCCGGTCCCACGGCCCTCATCACCCCGTGGAACGCGCCGCTGATGCTCGCGACCTGGAAGGTGGGCCCTGCGCTGGCGGCCGGCAACACCGTGGTGCTGAAGCCGGCGGAGTGGACGCCGATCACCGCGTCGATGCTCGCGGATCTCGCGCTCGAAGCCGGGCTGCCACCCGGCGTGCTCAACGTGCTGCAGGGACTCGGCCCCGAGGCGGGTGCGGCCCTCGTGGCCCACCCGGGCATCCGCCGGATTTCGTTCACGGGCTCGCCGCCCACCGCGCGCCTGATCGGCGCCGCGGCCGCGGCGAATCTCACCCCGGTCAGCTTCGAGTTGGGCGGCAAGTCGCCGCTCATCGTGTGCGACGACGCGGACCTCGAACTTGCGGTGGCGACCGCCGCGGGTCAGTACGACAACGCCGGGCAGGTGTGCCTGGCGGGCACGCGGCTGCTCGTGCACGCGGCGGTCTACGACGAGTTCGCCACGCGTCTGCGCGCGAAGATCTCGGAGATCCGCCAGGGCGATCCCCGCGATGCGGCCACCCACGTGGGGCCGCTCATCCATCCGAAGCATCTCGCGCGCGTGTCGGGCTACGTGGAACGGGCCCTGGCCGCGGGTGCGCGCCTGGTGTGCGGCGGTCGCGTGTCGCCCACGCTCGGCGGGCTCTACTACGAGCCCACGCTGCTGGTCGATGTGCCCGAGGGGGCCGCGATCCTGCGCGAGGAGGTGTTCGGCCCGGTGCTCACGCTGCAGCAGGTGGCCGACGACGCGGAGATCATCGCGCTGGCCAACGACACCGCCTACGGACTGGCGGCGGTCGTGTTCACGCGCGACCAGGCGCGCGCCGATCGCCTCTCGGACGCGCTCGTGGCCGGCACCGTGTGGGTGAACTGCTTCTTCGTGCGCGATCTGGCGGCGCCGTTTGGCGGGTCGCGCCAATCGGGCATCGGCCGCGAGGGCGGGCACTGGAGCTTCGACTTCTACTGCGACGTGAAGAACGTGGTGCACCGCAAGGGCACGTTTGCCGGGGCGTCCCCGGCTTGACGCGACATCCAGCGTAAGTGCACGATAAGTGCATGGCCGTAAAGACCATCACTATCGACATGGCCGCCTACGATGCGCTCGCGCGGCGAAAGCGCGCAGGTGAATCGTTTTCGGACGTGATCAAGGGCCACTTCGGCGCGGGCGGCACGGCGGCGGATCTGCTGCGTGCCGCATCATTGCACCCGGTGGCACCCGAGGTCGCCGAGTCGATAGCCCGCGTCGTCGGCGCCAG
This sequence comes from Acidobacteriota bacterium, assembly GCA_031378585.1. GTDB lineage: Bacteria > Acidobacteriota > Vicinamibacteria > Vicinamibacterales > UBA2999 > CADEFD01. Next base: position 2,680 of record JANNEJ010000303.1, read on the forward strand.
GCGACGCAGCCGGGCGCGGGTGCCGACGCTGTGACCCATCTCGACTCGTCGTTCGTCATCGACCTGCTGCGAGAGCAGGCTCGCCGCCAACCAGGGCCGGCCACGCGGTGGCTCGAGCAGGCCGACGGCGCAGAAGTCGGCGTGTCGCTCTTCGTCCAGTGCGAACTCGAAGCTGGTGCCGCGGCGGCCGACCATCCCACGCGTGCTCGTGAACGGATCCACGCGCTCTTGTCAGCCATTGCCGTCGTGGGCCCGTCGGAGGGATTCGCGGCGCGCTACGGCGCCACGCTGGCGGCGATTCATGGCGCCGGTAGGGGCATCGGCACGATGGACCTGCTCATCGCTACGGCGGCGCTCGAAGACGGCGCACCGCTGCTGACCGCCAACGAGCGCCACTTCGCGGTCGTGCCCGACCTCGAACTCCTGACTTACCGCTGACTGGCGGCGACGCGCATTCCATGACTCGTCCCCCTCGCCCCCGCATCGGCATCACCGCTTGGCGGCGGCCCTTGCCCACGCCGCTTGGCGAGCGCACCGATCTCTACACGCTCGGCGTCGAGTACGCGCAGGCCGTGCAGGCCGCAGGCGGACTTGCGCTGATCCTGCCGCACGGCGACGATCCCGAGGCCACGCTCGAGGCCCTCGACGGGCTGTTGCTGTCGGGCGGCGGCGACGTGGATCCGCGCAGCTACGGCGCCGAGAACACGGCCGCCAAGGACGAGCGCCTCGCGTCGGACCAGTGGGAAATCGCCCTGTTGCGTGGCGCCCGGCGCCGCACCCTGCCGGTGCTGGGCATCTGCCGCGGCATGCAGATCATGGCCGTGGCCCACGGTGGGCGGCTCGCGCAAGACATCACCGGCCGCGACGGCCATCCCGACATGGGCACGCTGTCGGCCGAGGCCATTCTCGACGCGCGCCACCCGGTCACGTTCGTTGCCGACTCAACGCTCGCGGCGGTCTATGGCACGACTACCCGCCTCGTGAATACGATCCACCACCAGGCCGTGGCCGATGCCGGCACGCTCCACGTGGTCGGCACCGGCGCCGATGGCATGATCGAAGCAGTAGAGTCGCCCTCCGGATCATGCCTCGGCGTGCAGTGGCACCCCGAGAAGCTGACCGGCGCCGAGGGCGCGGTCGAGCAGAAGCTGTTCGAAGATTTCGTGGCCGAGGCACGCGCCTACGACGCGCGCCGACGCATTTTGCAGGAAGGGTGAAATGCCACGACAGTATCCCAAGGGCTACACGACGCCGCTGTCTCCCGACGGCAGCGCCAGCCTCGTACCCGCGCCGCCGTGGCACTACTGCGGCGACTTCCTCATCGTCGAGTACCACACCAACCCCGACGCGGTGATCGCGCTGCTGCCCAAGGAACTGGAGCCGGCGGCCGATGCCGGCGCCGTGGCCGCGATCTTCGCCGACTGGCAGTGCTGTTCGACGGGCGGCAACGAGCTGCTCGATCCCGTGCAGGGTCAGTACAAGGAGTTCTTCCTGGTCGTCGGTTGCACCTACCAGGGCCAGCCCATGAGCCGCTGCGTCTACATCTGGGTCGACAAAGACTTTGCGATGTATCGCGGCTGGGTGCAGGGCTTCCCCAAGAAGCTTGGCTCCGTGCACATGACGCGCACGTATCCGATCGGGAAGGCGACGCCGCGTCTGGAGCCGGGCGCGCGGTTTGCCGGGACCTGCACGGCGGGCAGTCGCGAGATTGCGCGCGCGGTCGTGACCTTGCGAGGTATTTCCCCCGAAGGCCCGTCGGTGAACGCGCCGCCGATGGCCAATTCCCGTCACTTTCCCGCCTACAACGGCCTCGTGCCCGACGTGTTCGAGCTGGTGCGCTCGGGCGGGCAGGACCGCGAGGTGACCGACATCTGGGAAGGCGACGCCGAGCTGACGCTCGGGGCCAACACGCTCGAGCCGCTGCAGGCGATTGCGCCCAAGACCATCGGCAAGGGCTTCCGCTTCACGTTCGCGTACACCGTACACGGTGGCCAGGTGCTCACGCAGCACGACAAGGGGGCGCATCGATGACCCGCGCACGGGTGTGGCACGACGGCGAGATCGTTCCGGCAGTGCTCGACGGCGATGTGCTCGTGCTCGAGACGGGCGTGCGCCTGCCTGCCGCTGGCGCGCGCTACGCCTCGCCCATCGCGCCTCGTCAGATCATCGCGACGCACCTCACGTATCGCAGCCGGTGCGTGGAGTACCAGATGGCGGCGCCGCCGCAGTATCCGTCGTATTTCATGAAGCCACTTGGCGCGGTGTCGGCGCATGGCGCGCCGGTCGCGCGTCCCCGCGGCTGTCAGTTCCTGAACTACGAGGGCGAGCTGGCGGTCGTCATCGGGCGCACGTGCACCAACGTAACGATTGCGCACGCGCTCGACTACGTGAAGGGCTACACCATCGCCAACGACTTCGGCGTGCACGACTTCCGCCACGCCGATCGCGGCGCGATGTTTCGCGTGAAGGGACAGGACGGCTTCTGCCCGCTCGGGCCCGTGATGGCCGATGCCGCCGATCTCGATCCCGACGACGTCTGGCTGCGCACCTACGTGAACGGCGAGGTCGTGCAGGAAGCCCACACCAGCACCGACCTGATCTTCAGCGTGGCGTATCAGATTGCCGACATCTCGCGGCTCATCACGCTCGAAGACAACGACGTACTGCTGACCGGCACACCGGCCAACAGCCGGCCCGTGGCGCCGGGCGACGTCGTGGCGGTGGCCATCTCGGGCATCGGGCGCCTCGAGAACACCGTGGTGGAACTGGACCGCGATCTGGTCGACGTGGGCGATCCGCCGCGCATCACCGAACAGACCCTGCATGTGGCGCTGGCGATCCCCGAGGCTGAGGCGCGCGAGCGGATCGCTCGCGGAGCCCACGGCGCCGCGCCTGCTGGAGGAACGACATGAGCACCGAACGACTCGTGGGCGCGCTGCACCATGCCGGGCTGCACGTAGCGAATCTGGCCGAGGCGCGGTCGCGCTGGGAGCACATCCTCGGCTTGCACGGCGACCCGGTGGACGCCACCACCGCGGTACTTCGCTGCGCACACGAAGACTTCGCGCTGGCGCTCGTAGAGTCCACCGCGCCTGCGGGCCTTGACTACGTGTGCTACGAGCTCGTGGCCGGGATGAGTCTCGACGATGCCGCGCGGACGCTGGCAGCAAGAGGCACCACCGTGTCGCGGGTGCAGGTGCCCGTGCGCGGCGACGCGCTCGAAACGGCGGATCCCGATGGGAACCGCGTGCGGATCATCGCCCGCGTGCGACCTGACGACACCCGGCCCGCCGAGGTGCGGCACTCGAGTCGCGTGCCCGGCTGGCATCCTCGCAAGTTCGGCCACGTGAACTACCTGACTGCCGACGTCCAGCGTCAGGTGCAGTGGTACACGCAAGTCCTCGGCTTCGGGGTCACCGATTGGATCGGCACCGAGGGCGTGTGGCTGCACGTCGACCGCGACCATCACGTGCTGGCCTTCCTCGACAAGGGGCTCGCGCACATCCATCATCTGGCGTTCGAGCTGGTCGACTGGGGCGAGATGCGGGTGGCGCTCGATCACCTGGCGCAGAACCGGCGGCACATCGTGTGGGGCCCGGGCCGCCACGGCATGGCGCGGAATCTCTTCAGCTACTTCCGCATGCGCGAGGAAGAGCTGTTCGTGGAGCTCTTTGCCGATCTCGAGCAGTTGCCCGCGGATCACGTGCCCCGGCATTTCCCTGACGACCCGCATTCGTCGAACACCTGGGGCATTCTGCCGCCGCGCACCTACTTCCGCTTCGACCAGGCGGCGCTCGACGCCGAAGACTCGCAAGCCTACGCCTACGGCCAGCCAGTTCCTACGCCGCCCTGAACCTGTGACCGTGCCGCGTCTGCCCGCTCAGGCCGGCGCGAAGCGCGGAGGCGGCGAGCCGGCGTCGCCCGTGGCGTTCTGCCACGCTCGCGCCAGCGAGATGAGGTCGCCCTCCCGATACAGATGCCCCGAGAACATCACGGCGGTGGGCGTGCCATCCGCACGGAAGCCGTTGGGCACGGCGATTGACGGATGTCCGGTCAGGCTCATGACCGGATTCAGGCTGGTACGCGAGTCGAGCGTGAGCGACGTGAACATCACCACGTCCACCTCGCGCATGGACCGCGCGAGGTCCTGCATGATGGCGGCCCGCCGCCGGTTGGCCTGCAGGTAATCAACGGCGGTCACGAGCTGGCCCGCCCGCAGGAAGCGGCTATTGCGCTGCCGGAGGCCGGTGTGGCGGCCGCTCTTCGTGAAGCTGTCGAAGGCGGCGGCACGTTCGGTGTACTCGATGAAGTAGCTCAGGTCGCCGCCGCCCGGGATGCCCACCGTGTGCAGCGTGCAGCCGAGGCGCTTCAGCATCGCGAACACGCGGTCGTTGTTGGCGCGCGCCTCAGGGTCCTTCTCGCCGTCCATCATCGCGGGCACGTAGCCGATGCGCGACGGCACTGGGCCACGCGCGTCGAACACGATGGGCCGGTCGCGCACCACGGCCAGATCCTGATCGTCGGGCCCCGCGATGGCGCGCAGCACCACGGCGCAGTCTTCGGCGTGGCGGCACATCGGGCCGATCTTGTCGAGCGTGGTGCCGGCCGCCATCACGCCGTGCCGGCTGACGCGGCCAAACGTGGGCCGCAGGCCCACGAGACCACAGCGCTCGGACGGCGACAGAATGGACCCGCCCGTGTCGCTGCCGATCGAGAAGGCCACGAGGCCGGCCGCCGTCGCCGCGCCAGGACCGGCCGACGATCCGCTCGAGCCCTGCTCCGGGTTCCACGGGTTGTTGGTGCGGCCTCCGGCCCACTGATCGCCGAAGGCCATCTCGCCGGTGGTGAGTTTGGCCACCAGCACCGCGCCTGCGGTCTGTAGACGCTGCACCACCGTGGCGTCTTCGGCAAAGACCTGCTGCTCGAAGGGTGGCGCGCCCCAGCGTGTGGGATAGCCCGTGGCCGCGATGATGTCCTTCACGCCGTAGGGAATGCCGTGCAGCACGCCGCGGTACTTGCCAGCGGCAATCTCCGAGTCGGCGGCCTTCGCTTCAGTGAGCGCGCGCTCCTCCGTGAGCGCCGCCACGCAGTTCAGCACGCCGTTGTGTCGTGTGAGGCGTGCCAGGTACATCGTGGTGAGCGCCGTGGACGTGACCTGTCGTGTTTCGAGCAGGCGCGCCAGATGCGTCAGCGGCCAGAACGCCACGGCCTCCACCGTTGCCGGCATCGTCACGCGCGGGGCGGGCGTGGTGCGGAACACGCCCGGAAGCGGGGGCGGCACCGGCACGCCGGGCGGCACCGGATCGAAGTGCAGCGGCAGCGGCGAGGCGTTCGTCAGCGACGGCTTGTCGATGACATCGGTGCCGCGCGCCAGGCGTGACAACGAATCGAACAGATCCTGACACTCCGCGTCGGTCCATGTCAGGCCGGCCAACTCCGCGGCGCCGCGCACCATCTCGAGCGTGATCGTCTTGGTGCCCGGCTGGATCTGCGCCCACAGCACGCTGGGCAGCAGCGTGGAGGTGAGTCCCGTCGACGCGCAGAGCGCGAGGAACGCGCGTCGATCGGGCACGTGCATGATCTAATCGCGCAGGCCGAAGGTCACGAGCGTGCTGCCGGCAATCACCGACACGTACTGCTTGCCTTCCACCATGAAGGTGACCGGGCCCATCACGATCTGGCCGCCGAGGCTCGCCTTCCACAGCAGCGTGCCGTTCTTCGCGTCAATCGCCATGAAATGGCCTTCGCGGCCGCCGGTGAAGAGCAGGTCGCTGGCCGTCGTGAGCATCCCGGCGTCCGACACGTCGTGCTGCCGCAGCTTCCACTTCGGCTTGCCGGTGTCGGGGTCCATCGCGATCACGGCGCCGTTGCCGACTTCATCGGTCCAGTTGTTGATGGGGCCGCGCCGGCCGATGCCGATCGTAGCCGCGCCAGGGGCGGGTGCCACGACCGAGAAGCCGCCGCCCATGAACAACTGTCCGGGCTTGTAGACCGCCTCCTCTGGACGATAGATCGTGCCGTAGTTCTCCCACGCCGAGAAGTAGAACAAGCCCGTGCGTGGGCTGTAGCCGGGCAGGTACCAGTTGGTGCCGCCCTGATTGCCAGGATAGGTTGGCGAGCCGAGCGGTTGCGGCGTCTGAATGGGACGGCCCTTCGCGTCGAGGCCACTCGCCCAATTGACCTTCACAAACGGTGTGCCCGCCAGGAACTCGCCGGTCACGCGGTCGAGCACGTAGAAGTAGCCGTTGCGATTGGCCCACAGCATGAGCTTGCGCGGCTGCCCCTTCCACATGCGGTCGACCAGCACCGGCACCTGCACGGCGTCGTAGTCGTAGGGGTCGTTGGGCGTGAACTGGAAGTGCCACTTCAGCGCGCCGGTGTCGGCATCGAGTGCAATGGCGCAATCCGCGTAGAGGTTGTCGCCCGGCCGCTGCTTGGGATTCCAGTCGGGCCCGGGATTCCCGATGCCCCAGTAGACGAGATTCAGCGCCGGGTCATACGAGCCGGTGACCCACGCCGGCGCGCCGCCGGTCTTCCAGTCGTCGCCCTCCCACGTGTCGTGACCGGGCTCGCCGGGCGCGGGAATCGTGTAGAACTTCCACGCCTCCTTGCCGGTC
>JANNEJ010000313.1:0-1858 GCA_031378585.1 Acidobacteriota bacterium
CTTCCTGGTAGCTGGGCTGCCGTACAACGAATACTGGGGCTGGGTGGCCGCCCCCACGTGGGCCATCGTCTGTGGCCATGGCACCGTGGCCCTTTGGGAGCTTGTGTGCCGCGCCTGGGGGCGGGACCTCAGCCTTTCTTGACGAGACGCCGCGGCGCAGAAGCTCGCTGCCACCGAGCGGCAACTCCATTCCGGCACACAGGTCCGACGGCTAGCGTGCCGCCGCGCCCAGCAGGCACTCCACGATGAGGGTGTCGCGCCACCGGCCCTCGAGCTTCGCGTGGCGCCGGTAGGTGCCCACTTCGCGAAAGCCGTGACGCGCGCACAAGGCCCGTGAGGCGGCGTTCTCGGGAAAGAGACGCGACAGCACTTTCCAGAACCCCGCGTGTTCGAGCGCCGCGAGAAACGGCGGCATCAACCCGTTGCCCACACCTCGGCCGTGGTGGCTCGTGGCAACGTAGATCGAATACTCCGCGATGCCCGCGTAGCAGTCACGCGCTCGGTAGGTGGACCCCGCCGCCCAACCCACCACCTGGCCGTGGTCCTCGGCGACGAGAATCGGAAAGCGGGGATCGTCGAACCAGCGGAGGATGTCGTCGCGCGTGCGCTCGCGCGTCTCGAACGTGGCGCCGCGGCCACGGATTCCCTCGTTGTAGATGCGCGTGATGGCCTCCGCGTCGTCGCGGATCGCCGGGCGCACATGGACGGTGTCGGCGTCGGTCAATGGCGGCCTCCGAATGCAGCGCTCACTATAGCGAAATGGCGGGAGCCTTACCTCGCCAGGCCGCCACGGTTCACGAAGACGCGCTCGGTCGCGGTGGACTCGCCCCGCAGATAACGCGCCCGGTCGGCCGGCACGAAGATCTGCACCCGCCGGTCGAGATCGTAGCGCGGCGGCCAGTCGAGCGCGCCGTACGTCTGCCCGGCAAAGCGCGCCCGAAACGGCTCCTGCTCCCACGACTCGAGCACGATGGCGGGTGCCCGCCCGCCCGCGTCGAGCCACGCGATCGCGCGGTCGAGCCACGCGGGATCGAGCGCGTCCCACATCACGACTTCGTGCCCGGGGTCGAAGCGCACGGCGCCGCTTTGCCAGCCCGTCACGAGCACGCTCGACGCTGGCAGCCGCGTGGACACGACCTGAGACGTCAGCGGAAACCGCGCTTCGAGCCGCGCGAGCCCGAAGGCCTCACCGGCCTCTGGCGAGCGCAGCATCCAGACCGACGCCGCCGCCACGAGCCCCGCCATGCCCATGGCTCCCGCGAGGCGCCCCGCGCGTTCGGCCAGCGCCGCGACGGCCGCCGTGGCGAGCACGAGCGAGAGCACCACAGCCGGCAGCAGGAACCGCAGATACCACCACTCGGCAAACGGTCGGTACGCAACGTACACCACCGAGAGCGCGACGGCGAACGCCACGACGAGCCACGCCTCGGTGCGACGCGCCGGCGGAAGCACCCATGGCGCCGCCAGCGCCGCGAGTACGAGCGGCGTCGATGTGTTCAGCCACGTCTGTCCGTAGTGCGCCAGATTCTGGCCGACGTGTGACCAGGCAAAGAGCACGCCGAGGTCGCCGTAGCCCGATTGGAACGGCGATCCGTAGAGCGACTGGTTCAGCACGAGCACGGCGGCCACACCAGGAACGGCCGCGAGCGTGGCGACCATCATCGCGGCAAGCGCCCTGCGCGCGCGCGATTGCCGTGCGCCCGCGGTGCGTGCCACGACGACGCCCAGGCCCAGCACGGCCACAATGGCCGCCAGCGCCAGGTTGGGCCGCACGAGGAGCCCAAGTCCAAGGAGCAGCCCGGTCGCCCCGGGCCGTGCCGCCAGCATCGCCGCGGCCACGCCCGTCCAGATCGCGCCG
>JANNEJ010000336.1:0-2251 GCA_031378585.1 Acidobacteriota bacterium
CTGGCCTTCTCGACTTCGTTGAGAACCGGCAGAAACGTGCCCGTGCCCATCGGCGTCAGTCCCTCGGCGCACCCGGCAAGCAGACTGCGTGCTTGTGAAAGATTTCGCAATCTCCGGGCGCAAAAAACCAAAGCTTGCCAACGCACTCTCGCTGCCGGCGCACCTTGGTCTGATTTCGATGCTACCACGTTAGACGCCAGACACTTCAGCGCGGTCACATGACGCGCCCGTGTCATTCTTGCGTGTGCCTGAACTGCCAGAAGTCGAGTTGGTCCGGCGCGAGCTCGAGCCGGTGCTGACCGGCGCGCGCTTCGACGCCGTGGAGCTGCGTCGCGCGAACCTGCGCATCCCGTTTCCGCCCGACTTCGTCGAGCGGCTCGTCGGGCAGACCGTCACCGGCGTGACGCGTCGCGCCAAGTACCTGCTGCTGGCGCTGTCATCGGGCGAGACGCTGCTCGTCCATCTGGGCATGACCGGAGGGTTCCGCGTGGCGCGGCAGCGGGTCACGGGCGGATATCGCGCGGCCGAGGACGCCGACGATCCCAAACACGACCATGTCGTCTTCGAGATGACATCCGGGATGCTCGTCACGTTCAACGACCCGCGGCGTTTTGGACTGATGGATCTTGTGCCCCGAGGCGAGCTGGCCCAGCACCCGGTGCTCGGCCGACTCGGACCGGAGCCGCTGTCTGCGGCCTTTGACGCGGTGGCGTTGGCCGCAGCGTGCGCGGGGAAAGCGGTGCCGCTCAAGCTGGCGTTACTCGACCAGCGCGTTGTCGCCGGACTGGGCAACATCTACGTGAGCGAGGCGCTGTTTGTTGCGCGGTTGTCGCCGAAGCGGCGGAGTTCAACCATTGGCACGCCGACAGGACGCCCTCGGGCCACCGCCGTGCGTCTGGCGGCAGCGATCGTCCAGGTGCTCGAGGCCGCCCTCGGCCGCAGCGACATGCAGACGTCGCGCTTCCGCGTCTACGAACGCACCGGCACACGCTGCCCGCGGCGGGGTTGCAGCGGCGCCATCGCGCAGATCGTACAGGGTGCGCGCTCGACGTACTACTGCCCACGCTGCCAGAAGTAGGGGCCGATAGCGTTTACGCGACAGCTAGACCGCGACTGCGTCGGGCACACGCACCACGTTGTAGAGCGTGTCGCGCTCGATGGGCACCCGCCCGGCAGCGCGCACGAGACGCTCGATCTGATCGGTGCTGAGCGCGCTTGGCGTCTTCGACCCGGCCATGTGGTAGATCGTCTCTTCCTGCACCGTGCCGTCGAGGTCGTCGGCGCCGAACCACAAGGCCGTCTGCGCCAGCTCCACACTCGTTGAGATCCAGTAGGCCTTGATGTGGTCCACGTTGTCGAGCAGCAGCCGCGCCACGGCGTGCACGCGCAACGTGTCGGTGGCGGTGGGCGCCGGCAGCTTCCGCATCTGGTTGTTGTCGGGATGGAATGCCAGCGGGATGAACGCCTGCAATCCGCCCGTCTCATCCTGCAGCGCGCGAATCTGCAGCAGATGGTCGACGCGCTCGGCCATCGTCTCGATGTGGCCGTAGAGCATCGTCATGTTGGTGCGCATGCCGAGGGCGTGCGCGGTGCGATGCACGCTGATATAGCGGTCGCCGTCGCACTTGTCGTACGAGATCTTCTTGCGCACGCGCGGCGCGAAGATCTCGGCACCGCCCCCAGGCAGCGAGTCGAGCCCGGCGGCGCGCAGTTCTTCGAGCACCTGCTGGTCGGTCTTGCCGTAGTGATCCGCGAAGAATGCTATTTCGACCGCCGTGAAGCACTTCAGGTGGATGCCCGGACGCACGCCCTTCAACCCGCGCAGCAGGTCGGTGTAGTAGCTGAACGGCAACTCGGGGTGCAGGCCGTTCACCATGTGCACTTCGGTCAGGGCCTCTCCGGCGCGCGCACGAAGCCGGTCGAGCATCTGCTCCACGGTCTTCGTGTGGGCGCCTGGTTTGTCGGGCGTGAGACGGGCAAACGAACAGAACAGGCACGAGGCCTCGCACACGTTCGTGGCCTCGAGCCGCAGGTTGTGATTGAAGTAGGTGCGGCCGGCGTGCCGGCGTTCACGCTCCCGGTTGGCGAGCCAGCCCACGCCGAGGAACTCGGGCGTCTCGACCAGGCGCACGCCGTCGTCGAAGCTGAGACGCTGGCGCGCCTCGACCTTGTCGGCGATGTCAGTGAGTCCGGCGGTGCGAAGGCGGTGCCGCATGCGTCTACGACACGCCCCATACCTGCGCGCGCAGGG
>JANNEJ010000349.1:0-3004 GCA_031378585.1 Acidobacteriota bacterium
GCGGCGTCGGCGATGTACTGGCTGCCGAGGTTCGACGTCATGATGACCACCGCGTTACGGAAGTCCACCGTGCGGCCCTTGCCGTCGGTGAGCCGCCCGTCGTCGAGCAGTTGCAGCAGCACGTTCAGCACTTCGGGGTGAGCCTTCTCGACCTCATCGAAGAGCACGACGGCATACGGACGTCGCCGCACGGCCTCGGTGAGCTGGCCGGCCTCATCGTAGCCGATGTATCCGGGTGGCGCACCGATCATGCGCGACACGGTGTGCTTTTCCTGGTACTCCGACATGTCGATGCGCACCATCGCCTGCTCGTCGTCGAACAGGAACGAGGCGAGCGCGCGCGCCAGCTCCGTCTTGCCCACGCCGGTCGGCCCAAGAAAGATGAAGCTGCCGAGGGGTCGCTGCGGGTCCTGCAGGCCGGCTCTGGCACGGCGAATCGCGTTTGCCACGGCCCGGATCGCTTCGTCCTGACCCACGATGCGCTGGTGCAGTCTCGACTCCATCTGAATGAGCTTCTGCACTTCGCCCTCGAGGAGCCGGCTCACGGGAATCCCGGTCCACTTTCCGACGACCTCCGCGATGTCCTCTTCGTCGACCTGCTCCTTGAGCAGGCGGGGCGCGCCGGAGGCGGCGCTCATTCTGGCGTCTTCGGCCTGCACCTGTGCCTCGAGGGCAGGGATGCGGCCGTACTGCAGTTCCGACGCGCGCCCGTAGTCGCCGTGCCGCTGGGCCGCTTCCACGTCGCGCCGCAGGGTGTCGAGTTCCTCCTTCAAGGCGCGGCTCTTCTGGATCGCCTCCTTCTCGTCGGTCCAGTGGGCCGTCAGCGTCCGCTGTTCTTCCTTGAGGTCGGCCAGCTCCTTCTCGAGCTTCTGCAACCGGTCGGCCGAGGCCTTGTCGGTCTCCTTGCGCAACGCCTCACGCTCGATCTCGAGCTGCATCACCCGGCGCCGCACTTCGTCGAGCTCCACCGGCATCGAGTCGATCTCCATGCGCAGCTTCGAGGCCGCCTCGTCGATGAGGTCAATCGCCTTGTCTGGCAGGAACCGGTCGGCAATGTAGCGATCGGACAGCACGGCCGCCGACACGAGCGCCGCGTCCTTGAACGCCACACCGTGGTGAATCTCATATTTTTCCCGCAGTCCGCGCAGGATGCTGATCGTGTCCTCGACGGTCGGCTCGCCGACCATCACCGGTTGAAATCGGCGCTCGAGCGCCGCGTCCTTCTCGATGTGCTTGCGGTACTCGTCAATGGTGGTCGCGCCAATCGTGTGCAGCTCGCCACGGGCCAGCATGGGCTTCAACATGTTGGACGCATCGAGCGAGCCTTCGGCCGCACCAGCGCCAACGACCGTATGCAACTCGTCGATGAAGAGCACGATCCGGCCTTCGGCTTTCACGATCTCCTGGAGCACCGCCTTCAGTCGCTCTTCGAACTCGCCGCGATACTTCGCCCCAGCCACGAGCGATCCCATGTCGAGCGCGATGATGCGTTTGTCCTTGAGGCCCTCGGGCACGTCGCCGCGCACGATGCGCTGCGCCAGTCCCTCGACGATGGCGGTCTTGCCCACGCCCGGTTCGCCGATGAGCACCGGGTTGTTCTTCGTGCGGCGCGCCAGCACCTGGATCACGCGCCGTACTTCCTCGTCGCGCCCAATCACCGGATCGAGCTTCCCGCGCTGCGCCAGTTCGGTCAGGTCGCGGCCGTACTTCTCGAGCGCCTGATACTTGCCCTCGGGATTCTGGTCCGTCACGTTCTGGGCGCCCCGGACCGACTCCACCGCCTTCATCACGGCGTCGCGGGTCAGACCGCGGTCGCGCAGCAGCGTCGCGGCCGGCGCGCGGCCGCCCTCGTTGACGATGGCCAGAAAGAGATGCTCGGTGCTCGTGAACTGGTCCTGCATCGACGAGGCGGCGGCCTCCGCCTGTTCGAGCACGAGCCGCAGGCGCGGCGAGATGCCGGGTTCGGCGCCGCCATGGGCCTTCGGCAGACGTTCGAGCTGGTCCTTCAGGGCCGCCGCAATCGTCGAGGCCGGCTGGCCCAGCTTCTGCAGCAGCGCCGGGACGATGCCGCCGCCTTGTTCGATGAGCGCCACGAGCAGGTGCTCCGGCTCCGCCTGGGCATGCGAGAGCGACGCGGCCTGCTTGTGCGCGGCGACGATGGCTTCCTGGGCTTTTTCGGTATACGCGTTGAGATTCATGACCGTGCCTTTCTTCGCAAACGCCCAGTGACACCCGGGCGCGTATCGTCCTAGTTCGTCTCCAGTGCCAGCAGCGCCTCGTAGTGTGTCTTGGCCTCGGCCGAAAGCGTGGTGGGAACCCGTACCTCGACCGTCACGTACAGATCGCCCCGGTCGTCGGGCGCGCCTGGTGCCGGCAGTCCATGCCCGCGCAGGCGCAGCTTCTGACCCGGCTGGGTGCCGGCTGGCACCTTCACTGCCAGCTTGGCGCCGCTGAGCGTGACGACCTCGGCCGTGCCACCGAGCGCCGCCGTCGTCACCGGCACGGCCAGCGCCGTCCGCAGGTCGCGTCCAGTGCGTTCGAACCGCGGGTGGGGCAGGAGGCGCACGCGCAGCAGCACGTCGCCGGCCTTCAGGCCGCTGCCGTCGGTGACGCCTGGCGGGATACGCACTTCGAGCGTGCGCGGGCCGGTCGGCTCCTGCACCACCACGCGCTCCACACGCCCGCCGAGCGCAGCTTCGAGGTCGAGAGGAATCTCGTGTTCGACCTGGGGCTGCCGGCGCGTGCGTCCGCGCGCGCTGGCGCGCCCTCTGGGCGCGGATTGCGCCTGACCGCCGAAGAACGTGTTGAAGAAATCCGAGAACGGACTGCCGCCGGCGCCGAACAGATCGGCCATCTCTTCCTGCGACATCGTGCGGTGGCCGCCGCCAAACGGCGAGGCCCCACCTGGAGCGCCGCTGCCGGGACCGGCCTGCTCGTACTGCCGCCAGTTGGCGCCCAGTTCGTCGTACTTGCGGCGCGTCTCGGCGTTGCTCAGCACCTCGTA
>JANNEJ010000358.1:0-4364 GCA_031378585.1 Acidobacteriota bacterium
GACCGACCTTTTCCAGTTCACCCGTCCTCGCCATCCGGGTTAGCGCCCCAGTATGGATTCCCATCGCGGCGACATCGCGAGCCCTGAGAAGCGAGCGGGTCTTGGCAAGCGTCAGCAGGCGGGTGCTGGTTGTGGCGCGACACTGCGGTGTTTTGGCTACACTCATTTACAACTGTAATCATATCACCGCTTCATGAGCGGACCCCAACTATCACGTCGCGACGAGCCCGATGCCGCCACCAGGCCGCTTTCGAGGAACGATCCCTGGCGCGCGGCTGTACGCCCCTATACTCAGCAACTTGAGCCTCACTTCAGGCACGCGACTGGGCGTATACGAAATCACCGTTCAAATCGGCGAAGGCGGGATGGGGCAGGTGTGGCGGGGCACCGACACCACGCTCGGCCGCCAGGTCGCGATCAAGATCCTGCCCGACGCGTTCGCCGCTGACCCCGAACGCCTGGCGCGGTTCGAGCGGGAAGCCAAGACCCTCGCCTCCCTGAATCATCCGCACATCGCCCAGATCTACGGGTTCGAGAAATCCTCGGGGATGCACGCCCTCGTGATGGAACTGGTCGAGGGCGACGACCTCTCGCAGCGCATTGCACGCGGCGCGATCCCACTCGACGAAGCTTTGCCGATCGCGAAGCAGATCGCCGAGGCGCTTGAAGCGGCGCATGAGCAGGGGATCATCCATCGCGACCTGAAGCCCGCGAACATCAAGGTGCGGAGTGATGGCACCGTGAAGGTGCTCGACTTCGGGCTGGCCAAGGCGATGGATCAGGGATCGGGGATCAGGGATCAGGGATCCGCGCACCTGGCCAACTCGCCGACGATCACGACGCCGGCGGTGACGCAGGCCGGTATGATCCTGGGCACCGCGGCCTACATGAGTCCTGAGCAGGCGCGCGGGACGACGGTAGACAAGCGCGCGGACCTATGGTCGTTCGGCGTGGTGCTGTGGGAAATGCTCACAGGGAAGCGGTTGTTCGAGGGCGCGACGGTCTCGGACACGCTTGCGGCGGTGCTGCGAGCTGAGCCTGACTTGACGGCCCTGCCGCCGCCCACGCCCGCGCTCATTCGACGGCTCTTGCGCCGCTGTCTCGAGAAGGACCGTAAGCGCCGCCTCGATTCCGCGGCGGCCGCGCGGCTCGAGGTCGAGGAGGCATTGAGCCCGCCTGCATCCACGGACGCCGTGGCCGCGCAACCGCGGCCCGTGCCGCGCTCGACTTGGTCTCGCGCACTGCCCTGGGGTGTGGCCGGCGTCGCGCTCGCCGGCCTGTTGCTGACGCTCGCGCTGTCGGCCCTGTGGCCTACCGCGTCGTCCCCGCGCGATGCTGCGCTTCGATTCACGCCGCTGTCCTTCGAGCCAGGCGGGCAGACCGATCCTGTGTGGTCTCCAGACGGGAAGGCCGTCGCCTTCGGTGCGCGGCAGAACGAAAGAGACCCCTATCAAATCTATGTGCGCTACCTGGATTCGCCGGTGGCCACGCCGATTACCCGCCTGGTCACGAGCGGAACGCCCATCGAATGGACCTCCGCCGGCCGGATCGTGTTCCACTCCACGCAGGCGCCGGCAGGACTCTGGTCGGTCTCCCCGGTGGGCGGCGAACCGCAACCACTACACGCGATCAAGGACGAACGGGCGGCCGAGAGCGCGTCGGCCTCCAGGGACGGCTCGGCACTGGCGTGGTGGGACAAGGGCGACGACGGCGTGTTCACTGTCTTGATCGCGTCGCCACCGGGCGCGGAGCCGAAGCCCTATCAGCCGGCCCCATTTGCCACCCGAAACACCGTAGCCAGTCCCACGGTGAAGTTCTCGCCGGACGGCAAGCAACTGCTCCTGATCCGCAACGCGGCCGGAGGCCCAGAAGCCTGGCTCCTGCCCTATCCCGCGAGTGAGACCCATCCGCCGCATCGGACCCTTGAACGGGTGCCGATGCATTCGGGCGGCACCCCTACGTTTTCCTGGATGCCTGATAGCCGCCACGTGGTGCTCGCCACGCCGCCGTATGGCGGCGGACCCGACCAACTCTACATAGCGGACACGACATCGGAAACGTTTGCCGTGCTTGCCGGCGGCACGACTGCACAGCGGCGGCCCGCCGTGTCCCCGGACGGGAGCCGGCTGGTGTTCCAGGAATTCGCCAGCGACTATGATGTCGTTTCGGTGGACCTGGCCACCGCCGCCATCACATCGCTCGTCGCCACGCAGCGGAGTGAGCAGATGCCCGCCTGGGCGTACCAGGAAGCGGCACTGGTCTACGTCACCGATCGCAGTGGGGCCCCCGAGGTTTGGCTGCACGAGCCCGGTCAGTTGGACCGACCGTTGGTGACCGCGCGCGATTTTCCGCCGGACACGACGGATGCGATCATGGGTCCCGTCCTTTCCCCTGATGCCACGCGCGTGATTTACACGCGACTCGAGCGAAACGGGCCCGGTCGGGCGTGGATCTCGGCGGTGGCCGGTGGCTCGCCGGTGCGGCTCGTGAAGACGTCCGCCGAGCGTGACTGGCCAGGCTCTTGGTCACCGGATGGAAATTGGTTCGTCTACCTGCACCTTCGAGACGGAAAGTATTCGCTGAACAAAGTCAAGACGACCGGGCAGGCGGAACCCGAAGTCTTGACGGCATCTTGGAGATCAACCGTGCCCGTGTGGTCGCCAGCGGGCGACTGGATTATGTATCGCAGCAGCGCCGAGGGAAGCACGTTGATCTCGCCAGACGGCGGGACGACGCGCGATTTTCCCAACGGGGTTAGGGCCTACGCATTCTCGGCCGACGG
Source organism: Acidobacteriota bacterium (assembly GCA_031378585.1). Classification (GTDB taxonomy): domain Bacteria; phylum Acidobacteriota; class Vicinamibacteria; order Vicinamibacterales; family UBA2999; genus CADEFD01. The sequence continues at coordinate 2,783 of JANNEJ010000358.1, forward strand.
CCAGACGATCTACAGCCTCCGGCAGGTTGGCAACGACGGCCTGGAACTGTTCTCGACCGGCATCAACGGGGGAGGCGAGAAGACCATCGGCTCTCTGCCGTCGAAGTACTTGCCGGCGGTGTCGAACAATCCCTCGGTGCGTCTGTCGCTGGCCCCGGACGGAAAGAGCCTCACCTACAGCACCGTCAAGAACACATCGAACCTGTGGCTGATCGAGGGGATCGACGCGGTCACACTGCCGAAGTGAGACGATAGGCAACATTAGTTAGCAGGGTCTGGGGGCGACAGAATCCCCATTATCCGACCCTGGCCCCCCACTCCCTGGGCGGATTTTCCCGCTTGCCACACGCGCATTGGCGCGCCCGAGGCCACGCCGCGCGCGCAGGCGACCGACCCGGGTCCACGCGCCGGCCATCTGGCCACACCTCCGGCGGGACCGCGCCCCTGGGGACGCGCGGATGAGGACGACGTGGGGGCGGAAGCACGACGGCTGGCTATGCGTCGTCGTCGCCGGTCGGTGACGCGCCAGCGCCGGTCTCGGCACGTCGGCAGGCAGGGCGAGGTGCGTCAAGATCCGCCGCGCCACGGCGACGCCTCAATCAGCGCGATCAAACGCAACCGGCCGCCACAGCGCGGGCACTTCAGCACGTCGACCTCGAACGCCCGGCGCCTCAGGTCGGCCCACGACGCGCCTCGGGCCACGGGGCGAGGCGTCACCTCGGACCCCGACGCCTCGCGGTGGGCGTCAGCCGCGGCCGGTGGTGCGCGGCGCGGCACCACCTCGGCACGCCACGCGGCACGCGGGGCCAGCAGCCCGTGGTACAAGACGAGGTTCACGCGCGGGCGCGGCACCAGCACGGCGAGCCGTGCCAGGAAGGCCGTCGGCGTGAAGGCCAAGTGCGTCGTGCCGTCGGCCCACGGGTGCCGCAACTGCAGGACCACTTGCCCGTCGGCCGCCACTTGCAGGCGCGCCCCCGCCACCGGCGGGCGTAGCGCGTAGCGGCACACGCGCTCGAGCCGGTCGCGCTGCCCGGCCGGCACGCGCACCGCTGCGTGCAGGTCGAACCCCTCCCAGCGCGCGTGACACGCGCCAAGCGCAGGCACGCCGCGTTCCACGAACGACGGCCCCACCCGTCGCGGGCGCGCACCCAGCGTGCCGCCGAGCGCCACGCCCCCTTGCACGGACGCCGCCGCCAACCCCGCCAGCAGCGGCGACGCGTCCGCGAACGCGTCTGCGCCGGTGTGCGCGTCCTCGGGATCGCCGCCGCGGCGGGCCAGCACCCGCTGCACGCCGGGCGCAATCGCCGCCAGCACGTCGGCGACATCGATGGCGTCCAGCTCCGGTGCGGCATGGAACTGCAGCCGTCCGTCGTCGCCTCTCGCGAACCCGCCGTCGAGCACGACCGGTACGTCTGGCAGCACGTGGTCCACCAAATGCGCCGCGCGCTCGGTCATGCGACGCCCGCCACACGACGGGCAGAACCCTCGGCCCTTGCACGAGAACGCGACCAGGCGCTCGGCCTGGCACCCAACGCACTGGAACCGGGCGAACCCGCCAGCGAGCCACCCGCACGCCAGGAAG
>JANNEJ010000382.1:0-3754 GCA_031378585.1 Acidobacteriota bacterium
GGCGGCCTCGATGAGGCGCCGGGGCGCCACGCCTGGCGCCAACCGGTGCAGTTCGGCGAGCTCGCTGAACATGTTCAGGTCCGGCGCGCTGGCCAGGCTGTCGGTGCCAACCGCCATGGCCACCCCCGAGGCGAAGAACCGCTCGACCGGCGGCGCCCCGGCGCCCACCCAGACATTGCTTCGGGGACAGGTCACGAGGGTGGCGCCGCACGCGGCCACCCTCGCTAGTTCGTCGTCGCGCAGCTGGACGCCGTGTACCACCAACGTGCCAGCGTCGATCACGCCAAGGTCGCACAGATAATCGCCAGGACCGGTCCCTGGCGGCGCCCAGTCAGGGCGCCACACGCCAAGCGCCTCGAGGCGGTCGCGCCACGGCCCCGTGCCGTCACGGAGCAGTTGCACCTCCGCGGCCGATTCCGCGACGTGCACGCTCGTCAGCGGACGCGGAGCCTCGCGCGCCTCGTCACGGATTGCCAGAAACAGTTCGGGCGAGACGGAAAACGGCGCATGCGGTGCGGTTACGACGCGCACGCCCGACGACGACAGCGCGGCACGCCGCGCGCGCGAACCGGCTACCGCCGCTCCTCCGTCGCCATCGCGAAAACCCATCAGCTCATGGAAGACGACGCCTGGCATCCGCATCTCGGCGAGCACGGCCGGCGTGACGAGGGCGTTACTGATGTCGCCCACGGCCGCGGTCCCGGTCGTCCGCATCTCATCAACCGCCTCGCGCACGGCCGCCATCGCCACCGGGTCGTCGGCTGACTCAAACGACGTCCGCGCCCGCATCAGGTGCCCGACCCAGGTGAGGAAGTCGCCGCCAGGCGGGACCCGGCCGCGCAGCCACGAGAGCTCCAGATGCGTGTGGGCGTTCACGAGCCCAGGAAGGATCGCGGCGGAGCCGAGGCTCACCTCGCGGGCAGCCGCCGGAGCGTCGGCTCCCTGGCCCACCGCGGTCACGACGTCGCCCTCGACTCGCACCCAGCCGTGGCGCAGTGGCGGCAGGCCCACTGGACAGACCCACTCAGCCCGCAGGAGCAGCGACGAATCTTCCATCGGCACGGCCGCTCAGGCGACCGGAGACTCGGGCGCACCGGCCGCGGCGCGCTGGCGCTTCCCTGCCGCGCTACGCGCGGCGTACTGCGTAAGTTCAGCCGGCACCGAACGATCCCCTTCCGCGCGAGCCGTGGCCAGGGTAAGTTGGCGCGGCACGTCACGCTCACGGAACACCGGCGTTCCCAGTCGCTCGTAGTGCATCGTCCGCCGCGAGGCGACAAAGCCGGCGTCTTCGATATTCCGCACGATCTCGAGTTCGTCCATGCAGTAGGCGGCGCCGGCCGCGCGCACCACGTTTTCTTCGATCATGACACTGCCCATGTCATTGGCGCCAAAGGCCAGGCTCAGCTGACCCACCTTGCCGCCCTGCGTGACCCACGACGCCTGCAGGTTGTCGAAGTTGTCGAGCACGAGCCGCGCGATCGCGAGCGTGCGCAGGTAGTCGACTCCGGTCGCTTCGGTGCCACCGCGCTCGGTGTGGTCGGGCTGATAGCTCCAGGTAATGAACGCGGTGAATCCGCCCGTGTCGTCCTGCAGCGTGCGCAGGCGCAGCATGTGTTCAAGGCGTTCCTCGTCGGTCTCGACGGTGCCGTACATCATGGTGGCCGTGGTCCGTAACCCAGCCCTGTGGGCTTCGCGCATCACGTCGAGCCACTCGTCGGACGACGCCTTGGAATAGCAATTGAGCAGCGTGCGCACCCGATCGACGAGGATCTCGGCGCCGCCCCCAGGCACGCTGTCGAGTCCCGCGGCGATGAGCCGTGTCAGCACCTCGGGCACGGGCAGGCGCGACGTGCGCGAGATGTGCAGTACTTCGGGCGGCGACAGCGCGTGCAGTTTGAAATCCGGGTACCGCGCCTTCACGCCGCGGAACAGGTCCTCATACCAGGCGAGCGGAAGGTCAGGGTTGTGCCCACCTTGCAACAGCAGCTGATTCCCGCCGAGCGCAATCGTCTCGTCAATTTTCCGGTAGATTTCCTCGAAGCCCAACACGTACCCGTCGGCGTGCCCTCGGTGCGGTAGAAGGCGCAGAAGTTGCAGCGCGCCACACATACGTTGGTGTAGTTGACGTTGCGGTCGATGATGTACGTGACGACTCCGTCGGGGTGCTTTTGCAGGCGCACCACATCGGCCATGCGGCCCAGCCACGCCGTCGGCGCGTGGCGGTACAGCCACAACGCTTCATCGCCGGCCAGACGGCCGCCGCTCGTAATCCGGTCACCGAGTGCGTCGAGGGTGGGTGTCATCAGAAGAACCGCAGCGGCCTAGCGCCAGAGGCATGGTGCACCTCTGAGGCCAGCGTGAAAAATCGTTCGAGTCCCGCGCGCTCACGGTCGCCGAACGTATATCGAAGATTATGACGCAGGTACGAGCGAATGGCGCTGCCCACGTCATCCCTGCCCGCCGCGTACGTCCGCGCGATCTCGTCAACCGCCGCCACGCCTCGGTCTCGCGCCGTCTGCAGTGCCTGCACGTGGGCGGGACCGAGTGCGCCTGTGCGGCCCGCCCAGGCCGCGTAGACAAAGGGCAAGCCGGTCAACTCACGCCAGGCCTCACCCAGGTCGAGCTTCTCCACGTTGTGGGCAGCCGGGTCGATTGCGAGTGCCGGGTCGCCGATGACGAGGGCGGCGTCGGCCTGGGCAAGCATCTCGCCGAGCACCGGCCGAACCGCCACGAATGTGGGCGCAATGTCCCAGTATTTGGCGCACAGCACGCGCGTCAGCGCCACCGACGTACGCGAACTGGTGTCGACGGCCATCCGCCGGACGCGCCCGATGGGCACCGAGGTGAAGACCGCGACCGACAGAATCGGCCCATCGGAGCCAATCGCCAGGTCGGGTACAAGGCGGTAGTCGCCGCCGAGATACTCGATCGCGGGAATCAGTCCGAGATCGACCTCGCCCGCGCGAAGCCGGGCGGCACAGGTCGACGGCAGGTCGAACTCCAGCTCAAAGAGCTCGCGTTCCTGCTCGAGCCCGCACACGAGCGGCCGCGCATTGACAAACGAGACGGCGCTGACGCGAACCGGCGGACTCATTCGCCGACGGACGTCTGCCGGCCGGTGCGCTCCGCAGGAGTCAGGCCGGCGGCCGTAATGTTCCGCCGCAGATCTTCCAGCGTGGCCCGACGGGGCCCATGCGTGAGGTCGTCGGTCGCCGGGACGTTATCAAGGTCGTCGGCGCCAACCGTGAGCGCCACCTGCGCCAGCTTTGGGCCGTACAGTAACCAGTCGACCTGCACCGATGGAACGTCCTCGAGCACCAGCCGCGCAAGCGCCACCTGCCGCACGTCGGAGTACCCCGTGGTCGGCAGACTCGCGTCGATCGCGCGCGGCAGAGGGGCCACGGCCTGGAGCCCGCCGACGGCATCCTGAAGCGCGCGCACCTGGAGCAGCCACGCGGCGCGGTCGGCCGGCTCACGCTCCACACCCACGACGCGCACCGCGAGCCCAGCCCCGCGCGCGGTGCGAACCCCCTCGGCCGCGCCGGGTCCAGTGTGGCAGAACGCCAACTCATCGAGACCCGAGGCCGCCAGCGCGCGGCACCCTTCTTCGCCACCCAGATGAACGATGTCCGACAGCACGAAGCCTCGCAGCACGCATTCGCGGGCCAGCCCCTTGGCCAGCAGCACCGCGTCCACCGCGTCGTCGAGCGAGGGCGGCGTACCGGTGAGGCGCACCTCCCGCGCCGATGGAGGC
>JANNEJ010000394.1:0-2516 GCA_031378585.1 Acidobacteriota bacterium
GGCCCACGCCTTCGGGCTCCCACATCCCGACGAGCCCCGCGCTGTGGCGCGGCGTGAGTGCGGCGTCCTGCCGCCCGGTGCCTGCCTCTTCCGCGGAACGCACGTAGGTGTAGGTGGAGGTGGCGGCGACGGATCCGCGCCGGATCGTCGCGAGCAGTTCCACTCCACGATTCGTAGACGCACCGTCCTGGTTGAACACGGCGTACTGGCTTGCGCGTTCGACCGCAATCGCATTTGCCACCCGCGATGCGAAGGCCGTGGCCGTGTAGGTGCCGGCACCCACGGTGCGGGTCAGGTCGAGGGACGCGGTGCGGCCGCGCTCGGGCTCGAGCGGTCGAGTAATCCGCAGCCCCGCCAGTCCGGCCGCCTCGGTTTCCTCCGTGAGCGGGGTGGCGGCGAAGAACCCCTGGCCCACCGACACCCGGCTGGTCCACCCGGAGGCCCGCACCAGGGCAGCCAGCCGGGGACTGACGAACCACCCGAATGTGTTGTGCCGGTCGACGCGGCCACTCGCCGACACGGCCAGCCACGACGCAAGGTCGATGTCATCCTGCACGAACACGCCAGGGACCTGATGGGTGTAGGCAAACTGCGGGACGTCGCGCGGGTCGTAGGCGGAGCGCTCGTAGGCGGTGCCCGCCACCCAGGTGTGCCGCCCCGCGGCGCCACGCACGGCCACTTCGGCAAAGGCCGTGTCGTGGGCGTCGCGTTCGCGCGTGTCGCCGAACACGTGGTCGTGCCGCTGCCACGCCAGCGCGCCGCGCGCCGTGATCACGTAGCGGCCCTGCCACAGGGTCTGGCCTGACGCGCCGACGTCGTACCGCCGGGTGTCGAGCGCTTCCAGGTACGGCTGCGCCGTGCTCGCCAGCGTCGCGCCAGGCATCGTGCCCCCGTCGCGATTCTCGTAGGTCACGCCCGCCGTCACAAACGCCGAGCGGCCTTCGCCGCCGTCCCAGAAGAGCCGCGGGCGCGCGACGCCGCGCGTATGACCGGCCACATCGGCCCATCCGTCGCCGTCGACATCGTTCTGCGACTGCGCGTGCACGCCGCCCAGCAGCGACGCGCTCCAGCCGCCACCGAGCGTCGACGACAGAAAGGTGACCCCATCGGTGGCGCCGAGGGTGGAGCGATTCACCAGGAACTCGCGCACGGGCTCGGCACCGGGACGGCGCGATAGCAGGTTCACTACGCCGCCCTTGGCTCCCGCGCCGTAGAGCGCGGACGCCGCGCCTTTGATGACCTCGACCTGCCCCAGGTCCATGGGCGGGATCTGCAGCAGGCCAAGACCACCGACCTGTTGACCAAAGAGCGGCAGGCCGTCGCTGAGGAAGCGCGTGTAGCGGCCCTTCATGCCCTGCACGCGCACACTGGCGGCGCCAAGGGACGGCGACGTTGCCTGCACGCGCAGACCGCCCATCTCGTTGAGCATCATCACGATGTCTCCGGGCGTCATGAGCATCTTCTCTTCAATCTCTTCGCGGCCGAGCACCTCGACGCGGGACGGCTGGTCCTCGAGCCGGCGCCCGGTCCGCGTGCTTGCCACGACGACGACCTCTTCTTCGACGGTCGGCGCGCGCACGAGCACCACGGTTACCGTCACGTCACGACCGGCCACGATGGTCAGGTCCGTCGCGACGTCCACGAAGCCTTCCTTGGACACGGTCAACGAGAGCACGCCGTCGCTGGCCGGCAACTGGGCGACGCCCTGGGCGTCGGTCGTCACGGTACGGCCACCGCCGGCGACGCTGGCGTCCTCAACCGGCTGCTCGTCGCTTCGCACCTCGACGCGCACGACGGCCAGACGCGGCTGAGCGGTCAACGCGGTTGGGGCCAGGGCCACAAGCGTGCCGACGAGTGCCGCGACGACCAAACGCCTGCGCGTGGGCGTTCCTGGGTTCACGCCATCCAAATCGACGGACCTCCGCCGGGTGTCAGTCGCCGGCCGGCTTCGCCAGGTAGGCCTTCGACTGCGCCTCGTTCCTGAGCGGCGTCACTTTGTCGGGATCGATGCGCACCATCAGGTAGTTGATGTGGTCGTCGATCTTCGTGAACCAGTGGCCGGTGCCGGCGGGGATCACGACCACGTCGCCGGCCTTGAGGTCGTGCGCCACGCCGTTCCGGATGCTGCTGGCGTTATTGCCCGGGCCATTGAACTCGACGACGGTGCGCAGCGTGGCCGGCCGGCGCTGACGGTTCACGAGGTCCGGGCCCAGCATGAGCGTCGCCGTGCCCGAAATCACGTGATAGACCTCGCTCACCTGATCGTGCTCGGCGACCGAGTCCGGCGCGGGCGCAGCCAGCCGGCCGCGGTAGACCATGCCGATCCCGATGTGCGCTTTGCCGATGAACACGTCGCGCACCTGCTGGTCTACCAGCTTCTCGGCGATGGCCTTCTTCGTATAGGCGTCGAGCTCCGAGAGCGGGATGTAGGTGCCGGGGCACAGCTCGCAGGTGGGCTGCGGATCGGTTGGGTTTAACTTCGCCTGGGCCAGCATGCCGGCGGCCACACAGGCCAC
>JANNEJ010000047.1:0-1530 GCA_031378585.1 Acidobacteriota bacterium
CGCCAGCACGAGGTAGGCCGTCAGCGTCAGGTGGATGTCCTTCTGCTGGAACGCGGCCTTGTGCGCGTCGCGGTGGGCGATGATGGCGCCGAAGTCGGCCTCGAAGAGCGCGGTCACATGTGGGGCGGTGGCCAGCGACTGCACCATGTGCTGAGCGATCCGCCGGCGCATGGCGCTGTGCGGCACGCGCGTCCCGGCGCGTGGGCTCGACAAAGGCGTCTGCGGTGGTGTGAGGCCTGCGCCCCCAGCCTGTGGGAGCGGCGCGGCCACGGGAGCCTGGCGACGGCGGTCGGCCTCGCGTTCGACATCGCCGCTCGTGAGGCGGCCGCCTCGGCCCGTGCCCGTCAGGCCAGCGGGGTCGATGCCGGTGTCGATCAGCAGGCGGCGCACCGAGGGAGAGAGCCGGAGTGCGGGATCGAATGACGCGATCGAGCGCAGTGGCGGCGTCGCTGTGACACTGGCGACGGCCGGCGCCCCAGCCGCGGCGACTGCGGCCACAACCGCGGCCGACGCAGCGCCGACACTGATGCGGCCCAGGACGGCGCCCTTCTCGGCCTCGCGCCCGTTGGGCACGAGGATCTCTGCCAGCACGCCAGCGATGGGCGCGGCCACTTCCATGGCGACCTTGTCGGTGTCGAGTTCGAGCAGCGGCTCGTCGGCCTCGACGCGGTCGCCCACCTGCTTGAGCCACGCTTTGACGGAGGCGATGGTGCCTTCCTGTTCGACCGGAGCCAGGACGTCCACGAGCGACACGGCAACCGCGCTCATCTCAGAACTCCAGGATCGCGAGGGCCTGCGCGCGAATACGCGCCACCGACGGCACCACGGCATCGAGCAGCACGGCGTTGTGGGGGCTCGGGATGTCGGGCATCGTCAGCCTGGCTACGGGGGCGTCCAGCGACATGAACGCCTCGTCGGCGACGGTGGCGACGATCTCGGCGCCGAATCCGCCCGTGCGCAAGTCCTCGTGCACGACCAGGCAGCGGCGCGTCCTTCGCACCGACGCGAGGACGGCCTCGCGGTCCCACGGCATCAGGGTGCGCAGATCGATCACCTCGACGCTCTTGCCGCTGGCCGCCAGTACCTGGGTCGCCGCGTCTTCGGCCCGTTCCACCATCGCCCCCCACGTCACGATGGTGAGATCTGATCCGGGCATCGTGATCTTGGCGCGGCCAAACGGCAGCACGTAGTCATCCCCAGGGTACGGCCGTCGTGCCCAGGCCGCATCGAGCATCGCGCGGTGCTCGAGGAACATCACCGGGTCGTCGCCACGCAGTGCGGCACGCAGCAAGCCAACCGCGTCCTCGGCGTTCGAGGGCACGGCCACCTTCCAGCCGGGGGCATGCACGAACTGCACCTCGTTGGTCTGGCTGTGCCAGGGGTCGCCGCAGTTGAAGAAGCCGCCGGGCACGCGCAACACCATCGGCGCGGCAAATCGGTTGGCCGTGCGCCAGCGCATCGTCCCGGTGTCATTGATCTGCTCGGTCGCCGGCTCGGCATATTTGCGGAACTGGATTTCGGGCACCGGCA
>JANNEJ010000057.1:0-6627 GCA_031378585.1 Acidobacteriota bacterium
CGTGTGGTGCTGCGAGGCCAGGTAGGTGACCTTGCCAAACACGTTGTTCTCGCTCGTCGTCACCGGCACGTCAGTGCGCGTGTCGTAGCCCAGCGTCTTGGCGAAGGCGCCAATCGCGGTCGGAATGTTCACCTGCACCGAGCGGTTGTTGGCACGTTTCTCCCACGAGCCGAAATAGAAGAGCTTGTTCTGCTTGATCGGTCCGCCCACCGTGGCGCCGTACTGCTCGATCTTGAAGGGTGGCACTGCCACGGCGAAGTAGTTCGGCTTGTCGAACGCGTCGTCGCGACGGAAGTAGAAACCGGCGCCGCGCACCTGGTTGCCGCCCGACTTGGTCAGGATGTTGATGGCGCCCGAGGCGGAGCGGCCGAACTCGGCCGAGTAGGAATTGGCCATCACCTGAAATTCCTGAATGGCTTCCTGCGCGAGCGCGATACGCGTGGCCGACGACAGCGAACTGCCGCCGCCTGTGACCTCGTCGTTGAAGTCCACGCCTTCGAGCCACACCGACTTGTAGTTCTCGCTCATGCCACCAAACGAAATCGAATCCGTTTGACCGCCCGAGGCAGAGCCCTGGTCGGACACGACGCCCGGCGCAAGCAGCGTCAGGTCCAGGAAGTCGCGCGACTTCAGCGGCAGACTCGCAATCTGCTGCGTGTCGACCAGCGTGCGCACGACATTTTCGGTCGTGTTCACGAGCGGCGCCTGCTCGGTGACGGTGATTGTCTCCTCGAGTCCGCCTACTTCGAGGGTGAACGGGGCCGAGACCTGGGAATTGATGGCCAGCCGCAGGTCGGCGCGCGTGGCTTCCTTGAAGCCGGCAAGCGCCGCCTTGACGGTGTAGACGCCGGGCGGCATCGCCGCGAACCGGTAGCTGCCAAGACCATCGGTGACCGCTTCGCGCGTCAGGCCGTTGGCCTGGTTCACCGCCGTTACCGTCACCCCGGGCAGCGTGCCCCCCGTGGAGTCCTTGACGTCGCCGAGAATCGTGCCGGTCGTCGTCTGCGCCATGGCTGCGGCCGGTGCCAGCAGCACCGCCATCGCCATCCATGCGCATGCCGTGCGTAAGTGCCTCATATTCCGTGTGCCTCCAGAAACCGGACGCGCGTCCGTGTGGGGACGTGGCGCGTGGAAAACGCGTCGGTTCGCATTCAATTCTAACCGGTCGGTCGGCCTGGCAGAGGTCCTGACGCTGTCTCCGAATGTCTTGGTGACAGGCCCCGAGACAAGTGGTGACAAATCGCGAAAACTGCGCACATCTCGGGGTCTCAATGCGTGCGGATCTTGCGGCATAATGTGCGATACGTGCGGCCCGGATATTCTCGGTCGCAGGTAGAACACTCGGGGCCCTCAGGGCCGAGGCGAGGGTGGCAATGAGACAGCTGTTGATGGCGTCAGTTGGCGTGACGCTGCTTGGACTCGGTCTTGCCGCGCACGACGCGCAGGGTCCGGCCGCGGCCGCCCAACGCACGCCAGCGGCGCGCACCGCGCCGCGCGCCACGCCGGTCGTGCGTTCCGCGGCCGTCCGCACGGCCCCTGTCGCGCCGGCCATGGTGGCGGCCGAACAGACCCGCATCATCACCACCTACTGCGCCACGTGCCACAGCGAACGCGGCAAGGCCGGCGGACTCTCGCTTGCCAGCTTCGACGCGATGAAGGCGCACGAGCAGCCCGAGGTCATCGAGAAAATGATCCGGAAGCTGCGCGCGGGCATGATGCCGCCGCCGGGCGCCAAGAAGCCGGATGAGGCGGCCATCGAGGCGCTGACCGGCGCGCTCGAGACGCGCATGGACGAACTCGCGGCCAGCAACCCCAATCCCGGCTGGCGGCCGTTCCAGCGTCTCACGCGCGCAGAGTACGAAGCCGCCGTCAGGGACCTCCTGGACCTCGACATCGACGTCACGCCCTATCTGCCGGCCGACACGCAAGCCCACGGCTTCGACAATATCGCCCAGGCGCAGGCGTTCTCGCCGACGCTGCTCGATGGCTACCTGCGCGCTGCCTCACAGGTAAGCCGCATGGCGCTTGGCGACAAGCAGGCGTCGGCCACCTCGGCCACCTACCGGGTGCTGCAGACCGAATCGCAGATGACCTACGTGGAGGGCACGCCGTTTGGCTCGCGTGGCGGCATCGCCGTCACACACAACTTCCCGGCCGACGGCGACTACATCTTCAAGGCGATGCTGCAGCGCACGATCAGCGGCGAGCTGTTTGGCAACACCGGCATCGCCACCTCCGGCAGCAACGAACTGCTCGAGATCTCGGTGAACGGCGACCGGGTGGCCGTGCTGGAAGTGCTGGCGAGCATGAGCGACGCCGGCGAGAAGGGTTTCGTCATCGACACCCCCGCCATTCACCTCAAGGCGGGCCCCCAGCGCGTCTCGGCGGCCTTCGTCCCGAGGTTCGTGGGCCCGGTCGACGACCTGCTGATGCCGATCGATCACACGCTGGTCGACATGCGCATCGGCACGGGCTTCGGCATCACCTCCATGCCGCACATCCAGGACCTGGTCATCGCGGGCCCAATGAAGGTCACCGGCATCTCGGAAACGCCGAGCCGCAAGCGCGTGTTCGCGTGCCGGCCCACGGCCGCCGACGAGGAAGTGCCGTGCGCCACAGACACCGTGCGGCGCCTGGCCACACAGGCGTTCCGCGGCCCGGTGAGTGCGGCCGACCTGGCCGACCTGATGAAGTTCTACGACCAGGGCCGCACGGGCGGCGACTTCGAGGGCGGCATCCGCATGACCGTCCAAGGCATCCTGGCGCACCCGCGCTTCCTGTTCCGCGTCGAGAGCGCGCCGGCCACGACCACCACGGCCGCGTACCGCGTGGCCGACCTCGAACTGGCCTCGCGACTGTCGTTCTTCATCTGGGGCACGGTGCCCGATGCCGAGCTGATCAAGGTGGCCACGACCGGCACCCTCAAGACCACCGCCGCGCTCGAGAAGCAAGTCGCACGCATGCTGGCCGACCCTAAGGCAGACGCGCTCGCGACCAGGTTCGGATCGCAGTGGTTGCGCCTGCAGGACGTCGAGAAGATACGGCCCGATGGCGTCACGTATCCGCAGTGGGATCAGTCGCTCACCGATTCGATGCGGAAGGAGACGGAGCTCTTCTTTGCCAGCCTGGTGCGCGAAGATCGCAGCGTGCTCGACCTGCTGAACGCCGATTATACCTTCGTGAACGAACGGCTCGCCCGTCATTACGGCCTGCCGAACGTCACCGGCTCGACCTTCCGCCGGGTGTCACTGCCGCCGACTCGCCGCGGCGTCGTCACACACGGCAGCATCCTCATGATGACGTCGGTGGCCGACCGCACCTCGCCCGTGCAGCGCGGCAAGTGGATCATGCAGGTGATGCTTGGATCGCCCCCGCCCCCGCCGCCACCCAACGTGCCCACGCTCGACGCCACCGCCGGGTCGAAGGGCGGCAAGGTGCTGTCGGTGCGCGAGCGCATGGAACAGCACCGGGCCAATCCCGCCTGCATGTCGTGTCACCGCGTGATCGATCCGCTGGGGCTGGCCCTCGAGAACTTCGATGTCACCGGGCAATACCGCATCAAGGACAACGGCGTGCCGGTTGATTCGACCGGCGAGCTCTACGACGGCACCAAGATGGAGGGCGCCGACGGCCTGCGTCTGGCACTACTCAAGCACAAGGCGGCGCTGCTCACGAGCTTCACCGAAAGCCTGATGACCTACGCGCTCGGCCGCCACGTCGAGGCGTTCGACATGCCCACCGTGCGCGCCATCAACCGCGACGCCGGCAGGCACGACTACCGGATTTCGTCCTTCGTCCAGGGCATCGTGAAAAGCCAGGCGTTCCGGATGAGCCGTCCCGCACCTGCCACCTCGACCGACGCCGACGCCGACGCCGACGCACGACAGTAGTTAGGGATACTTGGAGACGCCATGCTGATTACCAAGCGCCACCTCTCACGCCGCACGGTCCTGAAGGGCATCGGCGTCACCGCCGCCTTGCCGCTGCTCGAGGCCATGTTCCCGGCACACTCGGCCGCGGCCCAGTCCGCCGCCAGAGGCAAGGTGCGCCTCGCCGCCATCGAGATGGTGCACGGCGCGGCCGGCAGTTCCGCCTACGGGGCAAAGATGAACATGTGGTCGCCCGCGGCCACCGGCAAGGCGTTCGACCTGTCGCCGAGCGCTCTCTCTCCGCTCGAGTCAGTGCGCCAGCACATCACCATCGTGAGCAACACCGACCTGCGCATGGCGGAAGCGTTCACGACGCCGGAAATCGGCGGCGACCACTTCCGCGCCAGCGCCGTGTTCCTCACGCAGGCGCACCCGAAGCAAACGATGGGGTCCGACGTGCGAGCCGGCATCTCGCTCGACCAGCTCTACGCGGCGCGACACGGCCAGGACACGCCGATTCCGTCGATGCAACTCTGCATCGAGCCGGTGGATCAGGCCGGCGGCTGTGAATACGGCTACTCGTGCGTCTACACGGACTCGATCAGCTGGAGCAAGGCCGACGAGCCGATGCCCATGATTCGCGACCCGCGCACCGTTTTCGATCAGCTCTTCGGCGTCGGTGCCACAAAAGAGGACCGGGCGCAGCGACGCAAGGAAGACCGAAGCATCCTCGACACGCTGATGGGCTCGGTCGACCGGCTGAAGTCGCAGATTGGCAGCGTCGACAAAGCGCGCCTCGACGACTACCTCTCGGACATTCGCGAGATCGAGCGGCGTATCCAGAAGGTGGAATCGGTCAACTCCAGCGGCGAACAGCGTGAGCTGCCCGGCGCACCGGTCGGCGTGCCCGACTCGTACGAAGAGCACGTGAAGCTGATGTTCGACCTGCAGGCGCTGGCCTTCGGATCCGACATCACGCGCGTGTTCTCGTTCAAGATGTCGCGCGACGTGTCGGGCCGCGTCTTCCCGTCCACAGGCGTGACGACCGGCTTCCACAACGCGTCGCATCACAACTCGCGCGAAGACCGCATCCGCGACTTCGCCAGGATCAACCGCTACCACGTCAGCCTGTTGCCGTACTTCATCGAACGCCTGAAGCGCATGCCCGAAGGCGACGGCACGGTGCTCGACAACACGCTTATTGTCTACGGCTCCCCAATGGGCGACCCGAACGTGCACAACCACCGGCGCGTGCCCTCGCACTTCGCGGGTCACGCGGGTGGCACGCTGAAAGGCGGGCTGCACATCAAGGCGGCCGACGGCACGCCGATGGCCAACACGTTCCTCGACGCACTGCACAAAGTGGGAATGGACGACGTGCCATCCTTCGGCGACAGTGCCGGCTCGCTCGACCTGAACGCCGTGCAGGACACCACGGCCGCGGCCCAGTAGGAGATTCCGGACATGCAACGACGACTTCTTGGCGGACTCTTCGCCGGCGCGCTCGGCGCCGTGTGCTTCTCGGTGGCCATCGGCGCGGCCGTGGGCACGGTGCCCGAGGCGGCAATGACCGGCGACGTCGCCGCCGTGCGCTTGCTGCTCAAGAGTGGCGCAGACGTGAACGCCGCGCAGGGCGACGGCGTGACGGGCCTGCACTGGGCCGCACGCCAGGGTCATGAAGACCTGGCGAACACGCTCGTCGTGGCCGGCGCCAACGTGCGCGCCACGACCCGGTTCGGTGCGGTCACACCGCTCCATCTGGCCTCTGAGCGCGGCAGCGGACCAATCGTGACCCTGCTCGTCAAGGCCGGCGCCGATGTGGACGCGCGCACCGGCACCGGCGCCACGCCGCTGATGTTTGCGGCTGCCTCTGGCGACACGGCCGCGGTGAAGGCGCTCATCGACGGCGGCGCCGACCTCGAGGCCAGGGAACGCGACCGCGAGCAGACGCCGCTGATCTTCGCGGCGGCCGCCAATCGACTCGAGGTGGTAAAGCTGCTGCTGGCCAGCGGCGCCAATAAGAACGCGGCCACCAAAGTGGTTGACCTGATGGCGCTCAGTGCCAATGGCCAGAACCCCGACGGCCGGAATCTGGCGGCCAAGCCCGAGACGCTGAACGGCGCGGCGGCCCGCACGGCTCCGGCACCGGCCCGAGGGGCCTCCCGTCCTCGTCAGCCGGGGCTCGATCGCGGCTATCTCATCAACGAACAGGTGCACACGCAGGGCGGCATGACGGCGCTGCTCTTTGCCGCCCGGCAGGGTTTCACCGACGTGGCCACGGCGCTCGTGGACGCCGGGGTCGATGTGGACCAGCGCAAGAAGGGCGACGACGTGTCGGCGCTGCTCACGGCCACCATCAACGGGCACTTCGACCTGGCCACGAGTCTGCTCGCGCGTGGGGCGAACCCGAACCTGGCCGCCGAGAACGGCGTGACGCCGCTCTACGCGGCCATCAACCTGATGTGGGCGCCGCGCGCCGGCTATCCGCAGCCGCGGGCGCACCTGAATCAGAAGACCGGCTACCTCGAGTACATGAAGGCGCTACTCGACAAGGGCGCCGACCCGAACGCCCGCGTGAACAAGAAGGTGTGGTACTCGAGCTACAACTTCGACCAGTCGGGTGTCGAGGAGACGGGCTCCACGGCGTTCTGGCGCGCGGCCTACGCCGCCGACGTCGACGCCATGAGGTTGCTCGTGTCGTACGGCGCCGATCCCAACATTCCCACCGTGAAGCCGCCCGAGCGCGCCGCCTATGGTG
>JANNEJ010000514.1:0-10815 GCA_031378585.1 Acidobacteriota bacterium
GCGGCACCGTCGCGTCCATGATGATGGGCATGGCCACGCCGTGCGGCTCGTCGCACACGAGCTCCTGACCCAGAAACGTCTGCCAGCCCATGGGCACGTTCACGGGCACGGCCCCGCGAGCGTCAAGGACCACGCGCGCACGGATGTCAGCGCCGGCGGCGGTGCGCACGCTCGTGGGGGTCACGACCTCGACCGGCGTATTGAAGGCCACGCGGTCACCGAGCGCGTCGCTCACGACGGCGTGCAGCCGCGACGATGCGATCGACAGATACGGCTGTTCGAGCACGCGGCGATGGGTGGGAAAGACCACCTCGTGACGAGGCCACTGCGCTTCGACCAGTGGCGCGAGCCAGGTCAGGGCAGACGGCGCGACGTCGGTGGTGTGGAGCGACCAGGTGTGATTCCCGCCAAGCGTGCGGCCAGCCTCGAGCAGCTGCACCCGCAGGTCGGGACGCTGCGTGCTGAGACGCCAGGCGGCGAGGCTGCCGGCCAGGCCGCCTCCGACAATCAGCACGTCGACGGTCACGGCGGCGAGCGTATCATGCGGTTCCCGCGGCCTCGTATACTGGCGCTGTGCCGTCCGCGCCTGTTGCCACCGACCTCGCGCTGCAGGTGACGGCCGCCACGCGAACGCTGGGTGGGCGGCAGGTGCTCGACCACGTCGACCTCGCCGTCGCGCGCGGGTCCATCGTGGGCGTGGCCGGTCCCAACGGCGCCGGGAAGTCGTCGCTGCTGTGGGCCATTGGCGGCCGGCTCAGGCTCGATGAGGGCCACGTCCGGGTAGACGGCAGCGATGCGGCCGTCGCGCGCCGCACCGGACGGCTCGGCGTCGTGCCGCAGGACCTCGCCCTCTATGCGCACTTGTCGGTGCACGAGAATCTTGCGCTGTGGGCGACGCTGGCCGGTCTGCCGCGCGGTCAGGTAGCGGCGCGGGTCGACGAGGGTCTGGAGTGGGCCGGGCTGACGGATCGGGCCACCGCGCGTGTGCACACGCTCTCGGGCGGCATGAAGCGGCGGGTGAATCTGGTGGCCGGCACGCTGCACCGACCGGCGCTGCTGCTGCTTGATGAGCCCACGGTCGGCGTCGACGCCGAGTCTCGCGGCCGTATCTACGATCTGCTGCGCGATCTGAAACGCGGTGGACTGGGCGTGCTCATCGTGACGCACGATCTCCACGAGGCCGGTGCGTTGTGCGACGAAGTGGCGTTGATTGACGCCGGCCGGGTCCTCGCGTGCGGCGACGTGCCCACGCTGGTCTCGTCGCTGTGCGGCACGCAGGCGGAGGTGGTCGTGCTCACGGATCCAGGCGCGGGCGCAAACGCCCTGCTGACCCGGGAAGGATTCGTGGCGACCTCAGCCGGTGAGTGGTCGCGTCCCGGCGACGGGGCGGCCCTCGATCTGACGGCAGTGGAGCGCAGACTCACCGAGAACGGTGTGCCGGTCATGGAGATGCGGCTGCGGCGGCCGACGCTGGCGGGCGCCGTCGCGGCCGCGCTGCGCCAGGCGCGGGCCCGGCCCGGGGTGCGGCCGTGAGACGGGCGGCCTGCTACACCCAGTTCCTGGCGCTGGCGCGCGACCGAGGCGCGCTGGCGATGAGCTTCGTGCTGCCGGTGGTGGTCTTCCTGGTGTTTGCCGCCATCTTCGCGAGTGCCACCGGCGATGGTCTGCGACTGAAGATCGCGCTGGCCGACGAGGCCGACTCGCCGTTGTCGCGCCGGCTGGTGGCGGCGCTCGAACGTGACGGCGCGCTCCGCGTGGTGCGCGCAGTGCCGGCCACGACCGCGGCGGCCGAAGCCATGGTGTCGGCCGGGGCGGTTGACGTGGCGGTGGTGGTTGGGCGCGACGGCCGGGCGCTCGACACGCTCGTTGGCGACGGCCCGTCGCCCGTGACGGTCGTGACGCATCCAGCGCGGGCGGTGGCCGGCGGCATCGTGAGCGGGGCCGTGCAGCGCGCGTACTTCGCGGCGTTGCCCGATGCGGCCCTGCGTGGGGCGGTCACGCTCGTGGACGAGGTGGTCGTGCCACTCACCGACGCGCAGCGTCTCGAGGCCGGCCGCGTGCTCGACGAGATGGCGCCCGAGCCCGATGCGGCCGCCGACGACACGGCCGCGTTCGGGTCGCTCGTGGCCACTCGCACCATGACCGGTGCGGCGCCGTCTACGGCCGTTGCGGCGTACTACGCGGGCGCCGTGGCCGCGCTCTTCATTCTGCTGGCGGCCGTACCGGTGGCGGCGTCGCTGCACGACGAACTGGCATCCGGCATTGCCGACCGTGTCGTGGCCGGGCCCGGCGGCGTGGCTGCCCTCGTGGACGGCCGCGCGCTCTTCCTGACGGCGCAAGGCCTCGCCCAGGCTAGCCTCATCTTCGGCGTGGCGTGGTGGTACGCGGACGTGCCCGCGCCCCGCACCCCGTGGCCGTGGTTGGTCGTCGCCGTGGCGCTGGCCGGTGCCTCGGCCGGGCTCGCGTTGTTGCTGGCGGCGCTCTGCGGCACGGCGCGTCAGGCCACCACCGTGTCGAACATCGCAGTGCTCGTGGTCTCGGCCGTCGGGGGCAGCATGGTGCCGCGCTTTCTGATGCCGCCGTGGCTCCAGCAACTGGGATGGGCGACCCCCAACGCCTGGGCGATCGAGGGCTTTGCCCAGGCGCTCGGCCCGGCGCCGGCCGGATTCGCCACATGGCTGGCCGCCGGCGTGCTGTGCCTGGTGGGCGCGGGCGGGTGGGGCGCGGCCCGGCACCTGTTTCGCCAGGGGGAAGCGATATGATCCGCTCAACACGCAGACAGGGAATGCCAACGCGCCTCGGGGGTTCCTACAGTCGTCCTCTCTCAGCGTTGCCACATGCCTGAAGTCGCTCTCCACGAGCCTGCCTTCCTCGAATTCATTGCCGCCGGGCGCGGCGAGGTCGATGCCGCGCTGGACGCCTGGCTGCCCCGGCCACCCCTCTGCCCGGCGGTTCTGGCCGACGGCATGCGCTACGCCTTGTGGACCGGCGGTAAGCGCTTCCGGCCGCTGCTCACGCTCGCCGCGGCCGAAGCGGTCGCGACGGCCATGGGCGGCGGCGAGTTGGCGCGCGTGACCGCCCGTCGGCTGGCCATGCCGGTCGCCTGCGCCATTGAACTCGTGCACACCCAATCGCTCGTGCACGACGACCTGCCGGCGATGGACAACGACTCGATGCGGCGTGGCCAGCCCACGCTGCACGTCCGCTACGGCGAAGGCCTGGCGATCCTCGTCGGCGACGGGCTGCTGGCCGAGGCGTTCGGGCTGCTCGCCCGCGAACCACGACCCGAGGCGGCTCCCGACGTCGTGTCCCGTAAGCTCCGCGTCATCGCGGAACTGGGGGCGGCCGTCGGCGCGTCCGGCATGGTGGCCGGGCAGGCCATCGACCTGGCGCACGCGGGCGGAACCGCCAGCCTGGCATCCACGCCGCCGCTCGATCTGGCCGGTCTTGAAGACATGCACACTCGCAAGACCGGTGGGCTCATTCGGGTGGCTGCCGTTGGCGGTGCCGTGATGGCCGGCGGCGCGCCCGAACATGTCAGCGGCGTCGAGCGCTTTGCGACCAACATCGGCATCGCCTTTCAGATCGTCGACGACATTCTCGATGTGGAGGGCGGTAGCGCCGAGACGGGGAAGGCGTGCGGCAAGGACGCCGCAGCCTCGAAACCCACGTACCCGGCGCTTGTGGGCCTCGAACGGTCGCGGGTGCTGGCGGCGTTGCATGTGGCCGCCGCCGAACAAGCGCTGGCCGACGCGGCCCTGCCTGACCGGGGTCTGACCGATCTGGCGCGCTGGGTGCTGACGCGCCGGTGCTAACTGAGCGCCGCGCCCGGTCACTCGCTGCGCAGCGCGTCGATTGGCTGTGTACGGGCGGCGCGCTCGGCGGGCAACGCTGCGGCGGCGAGCGCCGGGATGACGACGACCGCGGCCGCCGCGGCCAGCAGCGCCGGGCTCGTGGCCGACACGTCGAACAGCAGCGCCTGGCCCAGGCGCCCGAATGCACTGGCCAGTGCGACGCCCGCGAGGGTGGCCACGGCTGCCAGACCGGCGGCCTCGCCCAGGACGAGCCCGCGCAGACTGGCCGGTGACGCACCGAGTGCGCTGCGCACGCCAATCTCGCGGCGCCGCGTGGCCACCGACAGCGACAGCACGCCGTAGGCGCCGATGGTCGCCAGCAGCAACGCCAACGCGGCGAACAGCCCGACCAGCCAGGTCGTGAAGCGGCGCGGCGCCAGTTGCTCCGCCAGCAGACCGTCGACCGGGCCAAGACTTGAGATGGGTTGGTTGGGACCTGCGGCGCTGAACGCCGCGCGCAGCTGCGGGGCCAGGGCGGCCGGATTGCCATCGGTCCAGACCGTGACCGCCAGGAACGGCCAAGCCTCGGTGCTCTGCGGGAAGGGCACGAAGAACGCGGGCTCGGCCGCACGTTCCACCTGGCGATTGCGCGCGTCGGCCACGACGCCCACAACCACGTGACGGTGCGAGGGACCGAACCGAATGACGCGGCCGAGGGCGTTCCGCCCTTGCAGATACCGAGAGACGAACGCGCGATTCACGATCGTCACCGGCTGGCCACGCGCGTCGTCGGCCGAGGTGAAGTCACGGCCCTCGACAAGCGTGATGCCCAGCGCGCGGAAGTAGTCGGGCGTGACCGCTTGGAAGTCCGCCGTGGGCTCTTGACCGCGCGGGGGTTCTGGAGTGCCCTCGACGCGCGCACCGCGATTGGGGGCTCCGCCAAGGGGCGTCGTGAAGGAGGCCGCGACGGACAGCACGCCCGGGGTGGCCCGCATGCGTGTGAGTACGGCGTCGATCAACTGCTGTCGTGGCCACGGGTCCGCCGAGAATTCGCCGCCCCCCGGTGCAGGCCGCACGTAGGGATCGGCCGACAGATTCAGTTGCGCGGTGAGGCGGCCCTTCGGGTCGAACCCGAGGTCCACACGGGTGGCCGCGAGCAGGCTCGCCGAGAGCAACAGCGCGCCGACGACCAACAGGTGGGCAAGCGTGAGTTCGCCGACGACGAAGGCACGATGCCACGCGGTGTGACGGCGGCCAGCCACGCGCGCTCCGTGTGGCAGTCCGTTCTGGGTGGCGGGTTGAGACGCACTGAGGGCGGGGACGAGCGCGCAGAGGACGGTGGCCGCGCAGGTCAGCAGCAGGCCAAAGGTCAGCACCGCTGGATCGACGGCGATCTCCGACAGGCGCGGCACCGCCGGGGGCGCCGACGCCACGAGCAGGTCCACGCCCCACGTCGCGAGCAGCACGCCGAGAAGTCCGCCGGGAATCGCGAGGGCAAACGCTTCGACGAGCAGTTGGCGGACGAGCGCGCCGCGGCCCGCACCGAGCGACGCGCGAATCGCCAGTTCCTGACGGCGTCGTGCCGCCTGGCCAAGCAGCAGATGCGCGACGTTGGCCGACGCCACGAGCAGCAGCACCACGACGGTGCCCTGCAGCAGCCACAGCACCGGCCGGACGTCGCCCACGACCGCCGCCTGCAACGGCTCCACGTGCGCGCCCAGGCCGGTGTTGGTGTCTGGATACGCCGCGGCCAAGCGCGTCATGACCGCCTGCAGCTCGCGCTCGGCGGTGGCCGGGCTGATGTTCGCGCGCAGCCGCCCGATCACGAACAGCAGATGCGAGTCGCGCACGGTCGTGATGTCGCCGGGGAATGGAAAGCTGCGCGGTACGCCGCGATCGCCGTTGGTCCACACCTCGGCCGAGGCCATGAGCGGAAACGCGAACGTCGCCGGCAGCACACCGACGATCGTGCAGGTGCGGCCATCGAGCACCATCGTGGCGCCCACGGCAGGCGCGGCGCCGTTGAAGCGGCGTTGGCGCAAGCCCTCGCCGACGACGGCCACGCAGGGCGCGCCCGGGCGGTCGTCCTCAGGTAGTAGCAGGCGACCCTCGGCTGGTCTCTGTCCAAGCGTCGAGAAGAAGTTGCCAGATGCCGACACGCCGCGTACGCGCTCCGGCGCACCGCCGCCGGTCAGCGCGGCCGAGAACGAGTCGAACGCCGCGAGCGAGTCGAACACGTGAGACGCGTCGCGTCGCCAGTCGAGGAAGTTGGCGGGCGCGACCCAGCGCGAAGGGTTATCGGGCGCGGTTTCCCAGGCCATGACCAGGGCCTCAGGGGCCGCATAAGGCAGCGGGCGCAGCAGCACGTGGCGCACCACGCCGAAGATGGCAGTCGTGGCCCCCACGCCCAGGCCAATCGAGACGATGGCCGCCGCGGCCAGCAGCGGAGAACGCCGCCACTGCCGGACGCCCGAGATCAGGTCGCGCATGCCGGCGATGCTACCAAGGACTGTGCCAACCAGCGAGCGCCGGCGGCGCTCGCGAATGATGAGCAAATGCACCCGTCTGCGCCGTGTACCCCCGCACGGCAGGCTGATGCCCACGCACCAGGGTGTCCGCGCGTGGGACGCGCGTGACCGGCGGCGGGCGCACCTGGGGCTCGAGGCGCATGGCCTGCCTCAGCGGACAGGCCCGGCCCTGGCCTGATATCATCGTCCGGATGTCGAGCCGAGACTCGTTTTCCACGCGAACGGCCCTCAGCGCGGGCGATCGCACCGTCAATGTCTTCAGCCTGCCGGCGCTGGCCAGAGCCTTTCCGTCGGTCGAGCGCCTGCCGTTCTCGCTCAAGATCCTGCTCGAGAACCTGCTGCGCCGCGAAGACGACGCGTTTGTCAAAGCCGCCGACATTCGCGCGCTGGCCGCGTGGAATCCAGCCGCGGCCAATGCCGATATCGAGATCTCGTTCATGCCGGCCCGGGTCATCCTGCAGGACTTCACCGGCGTGCCGTGCGTGGTGGACCTGGCGGCGATGCGCGACGGCATCGCGGCCCTTGGCGGTGATCCCACGCGCGTGAATCCGCTGCAGCCGGTGGAACTCGTGATCGACCATTCGGTGCAGGTGGATCACTTCGCCACGGCCAACGCCCTCGGCTTGAACGCCGACCTCGAGTACCAGCGCAACCGCGAACGCTACGTGTTCCTGCGCTGGGGTCAGGACGCCTTCCGCAACTTCCGCGTGGTGCCGCCCGAGACCGGCATCGTGCACCAGGTGAACATCGAGTACCTGGCGCGCGTGGTCGTGGCCGACGCTGATGTGGCCTATCCCGACACCTGCTTTGGGACCGACTCGCACACCACGATGGTGAACGGCCTGGGCGTGGTGGGCTGGGGCGTGGGCGGCATCGAGGCGGAGGCCGCGATGCTGGGGCAACCCAGCTCGATGCTGATTCCGCCGGTGGTGGGCTGCCGCCTCTCGGGCAAGCTGCCCGAAGGTGCCACGGCTACAGATCTGGTGCTGACGATCACCGAGGCGCTGCGCAAACACAAGGTGGTGGGCAAGTTCGTGGAGTTCTATGGCCCCGGCCTGGGCCATCTGACGATTGCCGACCGCGTCACGCTGGGAAACATGTGTCCTGAGTACGGCGCCACGGTGGCGATCTTCCCGATCGACGAGCTGACGCTCGACTACTTGCGGCTGACGGGACGCGACGAAGCGCAGATCGCGCTCGTTGAAACCTACGCGAAGGCGCAGGGGCTCTTCCGGACCGACGCCACGCCGGATGCTGTTTACTCGGAGACGCTCGAGATCGACGTCACGACCATCGTGCCAAGCCTGGCGGGACCGCGGCGTCCGCAGGACCGCGTGCCGCTCACCAACGCGAAGCTGTCGTTTGCCAGCACCCTCGACGAGTTGAAGAAGGGCGTCAAGATTGCCGCGTCCGCGGGTGGCATCGCCGTGGCCACGCAGACCCAGCTCGAACACGGCTCGGTCGTGATTGCGGCCATCACGAGTTGCACCAACACCTCGAATCCGGGCGTGATGATTGGGGCAGGTCTCGTGGCCAAGAAGGCGGCCGAGCGTGGTCTCACCCGCAAGCCGTGGGTGAAGACGTCGCTCGCACCCGGCTCGAAGGTCGTCACCGAGTATCTGCGCGCGGCGGGGCTCGACACCGATCTGGACGCAATCGGCTTCAACCTCGTGGGCTACGGCTGCACGACGTGCATCGGCAATTCGGGTCCCCTGCCAGACGAGGTCAGCGCCGAGATTCGCGAGCGCGGGCTCGTCGTCGCGTCGGTGCTGTCTGGCAACCGCAACTTCGAGGGCCGCATCCAGCAGGACGTGCGCGCCAACTACCTGGCGTCGCCGCCGCTGGTGGTGGCCTACGCGATTGCCGGGTCGATGAACATCGACCTCACCACCGAGCCCCTCGGCACGGGGTCCGACGGCACGGCCGTGTTCCTCAAAGACATCTGGCCGACCGACCAGGAGATCGCCGACGCGATGCGCACGAGCGTCACGTCGAAGGCGTTCACGTCGCAGTACGCCAAGGTGTTCGAGGGCGACGCGCGGTGGCGCGCGCTGCCGGTGCCCACGGGCAACCGGTTCGAGTGGGACGCGGATTCCACCTACATCCGTCGTCCGCCGTTTCTCGAGGGATTGTCGCTGCAGCCGGCGCCGCTCACCGACCTTGGCGGCGCGCGCGTGCTGGCGGTCCTTGGCGACAGTATCACCACCGACCACATCTCGCCGGCCGGCAACATCAAGGCCGACAGTCCGGCGGGGAAGTATCTGGTCGAACACGGCGTGGCGCCGAAGGACTTCAACTCCTACGGCGCCCGGCGCGGCAATCACGAAGTGATGATGCGCGGCACCTTCGCCAACACGCGGATCAAGAATCAGCTCGTGCCTGGCGTGGAAGGCGGCGTCACCGCCTATCTGCCCGGCGGCGACGTGATGCCCATCTACGACGCGGCGATGAAGTACCAAGCGGCTGGCGTGCCGCTGATGGTGCTGGCCGGCAAGGAGTACGGCTCGGGCTCGTCGCGCGACTGGGCGGCCAAGGGCACGATGCTGCTCGGGGTGAAGGCGGTCATTGCCGAGAGCTACGAGCGCATTCACCGCAGCAACCTCGTGAACATGGGCGTGTTGCCGCTGCAGTTCCTCGACGGCGAGTCGGCGGGATCGCTCGGACTGACAGGGCGCGAGACCTACGCACTCACCGGCGCCGGAACCGCGCTGAAGCCGCGCACGAAAGTGACCGTCACGGCTACGGCGGACGACGGCACCGTGAAGACGTTCCAGGCGACGTGCCGCATCGACACGCCGGAAGAGCTGACGGCGTTCAGCCACGGCGGCATCCTGCCGTACGTGCTGCGGCAACTCGTGGCGCGCACGTCGTAACGTTCCTCCGGGCTGACCCGCCGTGCTGACGTCGTCGGCCGTCAAGGCGCAGGCTCGCGAGCTGGGGTTCGATCTGTGTGGCATCGCGCCGGCTACGGGCATGCCCGAGTTGACGCGGATCCACGATTGGATCGGCCGGGGTCATGCAGGCGAGATGCGATATCTGGAGCGGTCGGCTGAGGTACGCGCCGACGTCACGAAGTTCCTGCCGGGGGCGCGGGCGGTTGTGATGACCGCGACGAACTACTTCACCGGCCCTGACCCCACGCCGGCGCCGTCGGCATCGGTGGCCCGCTACGCGCGCGGGCACGACTATCACGTGGTGCTCGCCGAGCGACTCGAGGCGCTGGCGGCGTGGATGCACGCGTCCACAGAGCAGCCGTTTGACGCGGCCGTGTTCGTCGACAAGCACTGGGTGCAGGAACGCGTCGTCGCTGCCTACGCGGGACTCGGCTGGATCGGCAAGCACTCGCTGCTCATCAATCCCGAGATCGGCTCGTGGATTCTGCTCGCCGGCATCGCGACTACACTCCCGCTCACGCCCGACGAGCTTGTCGCCGACCAGTGCGGCGCGTGCACGCTGTGCATGGACGCCTGTCCCACGGGCGCCATCGTCAGCGAGCGCGAAGTCGATGCGCGCACCTGCATCAGTTACCTCACAATCGAGAAAGACGGCGTGCTGACCGACGCGGAGAAAGCGGCCGTGGCTGGGCATGTGTTCGGTTGCGATGTCTGCCAGGAGGTGTGCCCGTGGAATCTTGCGCCCGCCGTGAGCCTCGACCCGTTGTGGCAACCGCGCGGCACGCGCGAGGCGCCTGACCCGGCGGCCCTCTGGCAGCGGCCCGACGATCGCCTCCACGACTTCGTGACGGGCAGCGCGCTCACGCACGCGTCGATGGCACAACTGCGGCGCAACCTCGCGCTCGCGATTGGCGCAAGCGGTGACCCTGCGTCAGGGGCGGTCCTCACCGCGCCTGGCGGCGGCGTGAAGAACGCCGCGTTCAGCGCGGACGCGGCCGCTGTGCAGGATGCCGTTCGTTGGGCAATGAAACGGCCGGCGGACGAGGCGACCCCGCCGACTTGAGGTCGCGACCGGTCGACTACACCCCGCGCGTTGCCGAGACTGGTGTGGGGGTCACGGACGCATCCAGCGCTTCAGCCCTGCCAAGCGATATTCGATCTCCGCGATGGCATCGGGTGGCAGCGCGTTGTGGTTCAGGCCGGGCGCCGCACCCGGCGCCGTCGTCCGCGTGGTCGTGGTCTTGAAGATGCCGCGTTTCTTGAAGAGATAGAGATTCGCGCCGGGAATCTGCTCGTCGAGATTGCGCATCAACAGGAACGCCGCATAGGCGTCGCGTAGCTCGTCGGTTCTGGCGCGTTCGTGCAGATCCCAGAGTCGCGCCATCAGGTCGGCGAGCATCGCGTTGCCGGTGATTATGCCGTCGAGGCCGAGCCGCATTTCGTACAACCAGCCCACGCCGAAGCTCGCGCCGAAGATACCCCTCATCGGTGGCCGGTGCCGCAGCTCTTCTTTCATCCGCTCCACGATGGGCGCGGATTCTTCCTTCACGTAGCCGAAATGCGGGAACTCGCTGGCGAGTGCCACGATCAACTCCGTCG
>JANNEJ010000526.1:0-1604 GCA_031378585.1 Acidobacteriota bacterium
TGGCCTGGCAGTTGTGGAGAATCTTGCGAATCTCGCCCGAAGGCATCTTCACCGAGACGTAGTCGCCTTCCTTGGCCACCACCTGCACGGCCGCGCCGGCGCTGCGAGCCAACTGTCCGCCGTGTCCGGGCTTCAGCTCGACGTTGTGCACCAGCGTGCCCTGCGGGATGTTCGCCAGCGGAAGCGTGTTACCCGGCAGGATGTCGGCGGTATCGGCGGCCAGGATCGTATCGCCCACCTTCATGCCGAGCGGCTGCAGCACGTATCGTTTCTCGCCGTCAGCGTAGGTCACAAGTGCGATACGAGCCGACCGGTTCGGGTCGTACTCGATCGTGGAGACCTTGGCCGGAATGTTCTTCTTGTCGCGCTTGAAGTCGATCACGCGGTAGAGCCGCTTGTGACCGCCGCCGCGCCACCAGCTCGTGAGCTCGCCGGTGTTGTTCCGGCCGCCGGACCGACTCAGCTTCTCGGTCAGCGGACGGTACGGCGAGTCGGTGGTGATCTCGTCGAACACCTGGGCCGTCTGGAACCGCCGGCCGGGGGACGTGGGTTTGTACTTGCGAATCGGCATGGCCGTCTCTCTGTATCTCTAGGCGCGTCGCACTGGTTCGCGGCGCTTAGACGTTGTCGGTGAATTCGGGCATCTTCTCGCCCTCCTTCAGCACGACATACGCCTTCTTCCAATCCGAACGCCGGCCCACGAACTGGCCCTGGCGCTTCTGCTTGCCGTGGGCGAGCGCGGTTCGCACCAACGCCACTTTCGGGCCGAGCAGCTTCTCTACCGCGCGCTTGACGTCGAGCTTATTGGCGCTGCGCGCCACTTCGAACACCAGCGTCCGGCCGTCTTCGCGCATCACGGTGGTCTTCTCCGTCACGAGCGGCCGCCGAATCACTTCAGTCAACTTCATCTGCGTTCTCCTGCTAGGCGCCGAGCGCCGACTGCAGTTTCTCGACGGCCGTGCGCGTCAGCACGACGTGTGCCGTGTCGATGACGTCGCGCGCGGTGATCCGCGAACTCGCCAGGAACTTCACGCCCGGGAGGTTACGCACCGAAAGCATCAGCTGCTCATCGGGCTGCACGTCCACGAGCAGCGCCTTGCCGGTGACACCGATGGCCTTCAGCATGGCGACGGCCGCGCGCGTCTTTACCGCCGATGCCGCCAGGGCATCGACGACGACGATCGCGCCATCCTGCGCCTTCTGCGCCAGCGCCGCCTGCAGACCGCCCAGCTCGACCTTCTTCGGCGCGCTGAATGCGTAGCTGCGGGGCTGGGGACCAAAGACGGTGCCGCCCTTGCGCCACAGGGGATTGCGAATCTCACCGACGCGTGCGCGGCCGGTGCCCTTCTGGCGCCACGGCTTCTTGCCGCTGCCGCTCACCATCGCGCGCGTCTTGGTCGCGTGCGTGCCTCGCCGGCTCGCCGCGTTGGCGTGCACGACCGACTCGTGAATCAGGTCGGTATTCACACGTCCGCCGAACACCTCGTCGCGCAGGTCGAGCGACCCGACCTTCTGGTTCTGCTGATTGACGACATCGAGTGTCATGATGACTACTTCTTGCCCTTCTTCTTCGTCTCCACCTGCGCCACGCGCACCGGCTTGGC
>JANNEJ010000585.1:0-3042 GCA_031378585.1 Acidobacteriota bacterium
GCCAGGTTCTCTGGGTAGCGACTCTCGATCTCGCCAAGCAGCGCGGCCGTGAGTCTGGGTGGATCGACCTCGCCAAGCAGCTGGAGCAACCGCAGCACGCCGTCTTCGCCGAGCATCTCGCCGTCGGCGTCTTGTGCCTCCATGAGAGCATCGGTGTAGGCCAGCACGCAGTCGCCCTCCTGCAGTTCGACGTCGGAGGCGTCGTAGTCGGCGATGTCGAGGATGCCGAGCGGCAGGTTGCGCGGACCACCGGCCCGCGTCGACTTGTCGCTGCTCAGGAAGCGCCACTCGCCGCGCGCCGCACTGTAGATGGGCGGGCGAGGATGACCCGCGTTGCACAGGGTCAGGCGCCGCGTCGGCGCAAAGTATGTCGCCACCACGGCCGTCGCAAACGCGGCCTGCGCTGACAGCGCGGCGAACTGGCGGTTCAGATGCCCGACCAGCTCAGTCTGATCGAGCGTGTTGACGAAGCGCCGCATCAGCAGCCGCAGGTCCGCCGCCGTGCCGGCCACCGCCAGACCGTGCCCCGCCACGTCGGCCACCATCAGGCGCGTGATCCGGCCTGAGGCACAGCTTGACGCGTACACGACATCGCCGCCTCGGGCCGCGGCGCCGTAAGGCTTGCTGTAGACCCAGGCGTCGAGCCCGCTGAACTCGGTGGCATGGTCGGCCAGGTGGCTGCCGCCCCACACCTCCATGCAGACCATCGATTGCGGGGATGGTGTCGCCATCTACTGTGCTGGCTCGATCCTGATCACCGCGCCGTCGTCTTCTTCGGTGAGCAGATAGATCAGGCCGTCTGGTCCCTGGCGCACGTCGCGAATGCGCTGGCGGAAGTCTTCGAGAATCGTCTCGCGCCGCAGCTCCCACAGCTTCTCGTTGAACACCACGCGTTCGAGCGCGCCGGTGCCGGGAATCCGCCCGCGCTGGATGCTGCCCACAAATAGATTGCCCTTCCACTCGGGGAACCTGTCGCCGGTGTAGAAGAGCATGCCCGAGGGCGTGATGCCCGGGTTCCATGTGATCCACGACTTTGCCATGGCGTCAGTCGGCAGGGGCATGGGCGAGCCGTCATTGTCGCGGCCATAGCCGTTGGTCGGCCAGCCGTAGTTACCGCCCGGCTCCAGGATGTTGATCTTGTCGCCGCCAAGCGGCCCGAGTTCGGCCTCGAAGACCTGCCCGGTGGCCGGGTACGGCGCGATGCCGTGATGATCGCGATGGCCAATCGTGTAAATTTCCGGTCGCGCCCCGGCCGTGCGCACAAACGGATTATCGGCCGGCACCGTGCCGTCGTCCTTCAGGCGCAACACCTTCCCGAAGATGGTGTTGGTGGCCTGCGCATCGGGCAGCCGGCCCGCGCCGCCCACCGTGATGTAGATAAGGCCGTCGGGCGCAAAGGTCAGGCGCGAGCCGCCGGTCTGCACGGCGTTGCCGACATACAAGTCCTGCACGTTCGAGAAGCCGGCGCCGTCGTAGCGTCCGCGCGCCAGGGCCAGCGTGAACGTCGTGGCGTCGAGTGCCTTGTGGTAGGTGAAGTAGATCCAGCGGTTCTCGGCGAACTTGGGATGGAGCGCCATGTCGAGCATGCCGGTCGTGCGGCTCGTGCGCATGGCCGGCAGCCCGGTGAGGGGCGTGGGGCTGAGCACGCCGTTGCGAATGGCGAGCACCTGACCCGCGGCACGCACGCTGACCAGGAAGCTGCCGTCGGGCATCGGCAACAGGCTCCACGGCCGCTCGATGCCGTGCGCCACCACGCTCACCCTGATCTTCTGCCGGAACATCTCGTAGGTGCGCGGCTCGGTGGGCAGAGGAAACTTTGGGCTGCCGGGGGCCGGCCCCCGGGGCTGCGCGAAGGCGACGAAAGAGAAGACGGCGACGCTCGCAATGGTGAGCACGCCGAGCCGTGGAAGGGTTAAGGTCATCACTGCACTATTCTCTGTCAAATACCGGAGGAGGGCTTCTCATGCCACGCGGCCTCGCCGTTCTTCTGACCGTCATGCTCGTTGCGGGAAGTCCCCTCGCCATGGCGCGTGACCAATCGGCCGGTCCACCTGACGATCACGCCGCGCTTGCGGCCCTGAACGCCGACTACGTGCGGGCGGTCTTGACATCCGACGCCGCCCGGTTCGAGCAGATCCTGGCCGCCGACTTCCGCAACACCAACGCCGATGGCACGATCGTCGAGCGCAGCGGCTTCATCGCCCAGGTGGCCAGGCCCTCCAATCTCAAGAGCCTGAGCTGCCAGGATGTGGAGATTCGTGTCTTCGGCGCCACCGCCGTGATTCACGCCCGCACCGTGTACGAGACGAGCGACGGCCGCCCTGGCAGTGGTCGCTACACCGACATCTGGCACAAGCAGAACGGGCGGTGGCTGGCGGTGGCGGCGCACGTGACGCGCCTTGTGCGGTAACGCGCGGCGCACCGCGCTTCGGGTTATGCTCGGCCCATGAGCCAACCCGGCTTGGACGTACGGGTCGTGAAGGGCGCCTGTCCGCACGACTGTCCTGATACCTGCGCGCTCGAGACCACCGTGGAGAACGGCGTGGCCATCAAGGTGGCCGGCGCGAAGGATCACCCGTGGACCAACGGCGCGCTCTGCACCAAGGTGTCGCGCTACCTGGACCGCACCTACGCGGCCGACCGGGTCGTGTATCCCCACCGGCGCGTCGGGGGCAAGGGGCCCGGCCGTGGCACGTGGGAGCGCATCACCTGGGACGAGGCGCTCGGCACGATCGCCGCGAAGTTCCAGGCGATTATCGACTCGTCCGAGGGTCCCGAGGCCATTTGTCCGTATAGCTACGCGGGCACCATGGGCCTGCTCAACTTCGCCGGCATGGACCGGCGGTTCTTCTACCACCTCGGCGCATCGCTCCTGGATCGCACGCTCTGCTCGTCGGCCGGCAAGGTGGGTATCAAGATTTCGCTCGGCGGCAGCGTGGGCATGGACCCCGAGCGCGTAGAAGACTCGAAGCTCATCCTGATCTGGGGGTCGAATCCCATTACGTCGAACCTGCACTACTGGTCCCGCGTGCAGGAGGCCAA
>JANNEJ010000072.1:0-2069 GCA_031378585.1 Acidobacteriota bacterium
TTCACCGGCACGGGCGACATCGCCTCGGCCACGCGCACGCCGAGATCCACGTAGTCGAAGTTGTAGGGAAGCCGTCGGCCGAAGCCACCGCCGAGCAGGAAGTTCGTGAGCTTCACCGTGGACCGATCGATGCCCAGCGCCTTGGCGGCCGTGGTGCGCGCGTTCAGCGGATCCTGCACGCCGGCCCACACCTCGACCTGGCCACCCTCGACTCTGGCCGTGCAGACCATCGGCTCCATCGTGGCGTGCGCGAGAAACGGCGCCCGGTAGTCGGCCGTGATGACCTTCGCGGCACCTTTCGGCACCTCGGGCGGCGCACCGAGCGAGGCGTCGAAGGCGGCGAAGATCGACTCGGTCGAGACACCGCTGTGTCCCGCGTCGCTGAACTCGGGCTTCAGCGCCGCCAGCGCCCGACGAGCGCGCCAGAAACTGTCGGCCACGACCGCCACGGCCTCTTTCAGCTGCACGACCTTCTTCACGCCGGGCATCGACTCGGCCGGCGTCGGGTCGACCGACACGAGCGTGCCGCCGTAGACCGGCGCAATCTCGAGCGCGGCGTAGAGCATGCCCGGGGTCGTGAAGTCGATGGCGTAGGTGGCGCGGCCGTCGACCTTCGACGGGATATCGAGCCGTGGTGGGGAGGTGCGACGGATCGTGAACGCGTCCGGGCTCTTCAGTGCCGGGCTCGTGGGCACGGGCTGGGCGGCGGCCGCCTGGGCGAGCGCGCCGAAGGTGCTGCTGCGGTTGGACGCCGCGTGGGTGATGCGCGACGCCTTCGCCACGCACTCCGACACCGGCACGCCCCACTGCTCGGCGGCGGTGGCCAGCAGCATCTCTTTGGCGGCGGCGCCGGCCACGCGCATGCCGTACTCGCCGGTGCTGCGCACGGCGGTCGAGCCGCCGGTCACCTGGAACCCGAACCACTCGGCCAGCTTGAAGGCGGAATAGTCCACGCCGCGCCCGAGCATGGCCGGCACGTAGTCGCCGCCAGCAGCGCGCACGATGTAGCCGTTGGCGTAGGCATCGAGCGCCGGCGCTTCCTGGATGCGCACGAGCGACCAGTCCGCCTCCATCTCTTCAGCGGCCATCATCGCGAGCGCGGTGGGCGTGCCTTGCCCCATCTCGCAGTGCGGGATCAGGATGGTGACCACGTTGTCCGGGGTCACCGACATCCAGGTCGTCAGCTGGCCCTTGGCCGCCGAGTCGGCCGACACGAGCGAGTGGCGGCTGGGCGCCAACGTGAAGCCGGCCACGCCGAGCAGGAAGCCGCCGCCGGCCACCGTGCCGGCGCCGATGAACGTGCGTCTGGTCCACGTGTTCACGACGTGGCTCCCGTGTTCCTGGCCGCGTCATGAATGGCCGCCCGCATCCGGGCGAACGTGCCGCACCGGCAGATATTGGTGAGCCGAGCGTCGATGTCGTCGTCGGTCGGATTCGGTGTCTGCGCCAGCAAGCCGGCCACCGCCATGATGACGCCCGACTGGCAGTAGCCACACTGCGGCACCTGGTGCGCGATCCAGGCGTGCTGCACGGCGTGAAGCACGCCGTCCTGCGCGAGACCCTCGATGGTCGTCACCTGCTTGCCGTCGGCGGCCGACACGGGCAGCACGCACGACCGCACTGCTCGGCCATCAAGGTGCACCGTGCAGGCGCCGCAGGCCGAGATGCCGCAACCGAATTTGGTGCCCGTCAATCCGAGCGTTTCGCGCAGCGCCCACAGCAGGGGCATCTCGGGTTCGACATCGAGCGAATGCGCCGTGCCGTTGACAGTCAGCGTAATGGCCATGCAATCCTTTCGTGCCGCGCGTCGCGGACACTCCATGGCAGGATACGTGATGTGGGTCGTGACGTCATGCGTCGCTCTTGACTGACTGCCACGACACCGTCGGGGCCTGCACCGGCGGAAGCGCCAGAGCGATGCCTCCGGCAATGGCCGACAACAGGACCGCGCCCCACAGCGAGGCTTCCACCCCCGCCATTTGATACAAGACCCCAGACAGCAGCGTGCCCATCAACCGTCCCGCCGCGTTTGCCATGTAGTAGAACCCCACGCTCAGCGACACCTTGTC
>JANNEJ010000776.1:0-5968 GCA_031378585.1 Acidobacteriota bacterium
CGATTCTGCAGCCGGCGAATCAGCGAGCGCAGCTTCTTCAGGTTCTCGCGCGCCTGCGTGTGGCCACGCCCGCGGATCTCGTAGTAGTAGGCGCTCTCGTGCAGCACGGCGTCGACGAGCTCGGCCGGCGGCATCCGGTCGGCCCACAAGATCCAGTCGGCCACAGACTGGCGCGTCAGTTCGAGCACGAGGCGATCTTCGTCGCCGAGCGTGGCGATGGCGGCCGGCGGCTCCGGCGACCGGAGCGCCGCGGCCAGTCGCGGCGCCAGCACCTTCAGGGCCGGGTCCGAGAGCCGCACGAAGCGAGACCTCAGGAACGCCGCGGCGTGCAGGTCGGCATCGGGCTCGGCCAGATACCGGATGAGCGCAATCACGTCCTTGACTTCGTCGGCGTCGAAGAAACCAAGGCCCTTGTACACGTAGAAGGGCACGCCCACCTGCTCGAGCTCGCGCTCGAACTCACGGTGGCTGTCGCGCGACCGGAACAGGATACTGATGTCGCCCGGCTGAACCTCGCGGGCGATGCCGGTGTCGCGATCGCGCACCGTCGCCCTGGTGGCAATCAAGTGCGCCACCTCACGTGCCACGGCCCGGGCCACCGTCGAGGTCTGCAGCGCGGCCACGAGCCCCACGGGCCTGGCGCGCGAATCGTCCTCTGGCACGGGAAAGCGGTCCAGCTCGCTGTAGCGGAACGCGTCGACGCGATCGGTGCGCTTCCCGATTTCGTCGCACAGGTCGTTGACGAACCGCTGCAGCGCCGGCACCGCGCGGAAGCTCTTCACGATGGCGCGCCTGGGCTCGCGGCCGGGGCGCAGCCGGCCGATGAGCCGCGCGGCCTCATCGAGCACGCCGACGTCGGCATCGCGGAAGCCGTAGATCGACTGCTTGCGATCGCCGACGACGAAGATCGACGGCGGCGTCGGCCCTTCGTGCGCCACGCCCGCGCCCGCGCCCCAGGCCTGCACCAGCAGCTCCACGAGCTGCCACTGCGGACGGCTCGTGTCCTGCAGTTCGTCCACGAGCACGTGCTGGTAGCGCGATTCGAGCCGGTAGCGGCTCTGCGAGAATTCCTCCATCTGCGCCAGCAGGGCCAGCGCCTTCACGAGCGCGTCGGTGAAATCCACCATCACGTGCTCGTCGAGCGTCTTGCGGTACTGCTCGATGGCGCGCGCGGTGAGCCAGCGCAGGCTGCGCGCCAGCACGACGTTCACGTCGCGACGATGCGCGTACACCAGATCCATCACCCCTGAGCCAAGCTCCTGCAGAAGCAGCCCATGACTGGTATAGGCCGGGCCCGACGGAAACGTGGCCTTCAGGTGCCGCGGCCGCTTGCGTGGCGTGCCACTCTGCGTGCAGCAGTAGTCGCGCAGGCGCGCGAGCAGGTCGGCGACCTCGCCCGGTGCCGTGCGCGCGCCGGGCGTGAGGGCGCTCGTCAGGCCGGCCGAGAGCAGGGCGAAGACGCTCACGTCAGGGCCGGTCGACCGCAAGCGGGCCAGATGGTCGGGACTCATCAGTGCGCCCAGGCGCTCCACGACGTGCGCCGCCGCCGTGTCGGCGCCAAGGTCGCGTGGTGCGCGCGAGAGGAAGCGATCGAGCGCCGCCACCGCCACCAGCCGCCGGTCGAGCAGCCGCGACAGGGCCACGCGCAGGCGCCCCTCGCCCATGCGCGCAAACAGCAACGCGATGTCGTCGCTCACCGCGCTCTGCGCGCGGCCGATACGCAGCGTGTGGTCGAGCGCTTCGCCGACCAGGCGCGGCGTCTCGGTTTCGTCGGCGACCCCGAAGCCAGGGTCTACGTCCGCTTCGAGCGGGAACTCGCCGAGTAGCGACAGACAGAAGGCGTCGATGGTGCTGATCGAGATCTCGCTGAGACGCCCGCGCAGTTCCTTCCAGATTTCGGGCGGCATCGTCCCGAGGTCCGCCATGCGGGTCAGTTCGGCCACGATGCGGGCGCGCATCTCGGCGGCGGCCTTGCGCGTGAAGGTGATGGCGAGCACCCGGCGCGGCTCCACGCCAATGCGCAGCAGGTTCACGTAGCGGTCCACGAGCACCTTGGTCTTGCCGGTGCCCGCCGAGGCTTCGAGGGCTACGTTCACCGACGGATCCACGGCGTAGACGCGCGCGTCGGCATCGCGCACGAGCGCCTCGGGCAGTAGTGGCTCGGGCGTGTCGTCGAACGCAAACGGCAGCTGCGCGTCAGCCATCGACGTCCTCGGACGGAGCGGCGCCACTCGCGCCAGGTGTGGCCACGACCGGATCGACGTCGGCGGATGGCTCGTCGGCCGCGTAGTCCTTCCGGCACACCGACCCATAGGCGCAGAAGGCACACAGCGAGCGCTCGGCGGGCTTCACGGGGAAGTGGCCCGCGGCAATGCCGTCGAGCACGTCGAGCAACTGTCCTTGCGCCTCGGTCAGCCGTGCCGGCAGGTCGGCCGGCTTCTTGGTCAACGGTACAACCGCGGTAGGCCCCTCGTACGACAGGTAGCTGGCTTCGCCGAGCCGCCACTGGCGGCCCAGGTATCCGGCCAGGCGCTGGGTCACGCAGGCCGAGTAGATGGGCAGCTGCAGCGCCCGCTTCAAGTCGGGCACGGCGCGCGTCTTGTAGTCGATCAGATGAAACGTGCCGTCGCTCATCAGGTCGATGCGGTCCACCTTGCCCCGCAGCGTCAGCGTGCGCGTGCGGCCATCGGCCGCGGTGAAGGCAAACGCACCATCGAGTTCGAACTCGAGCAGCCGGTCCACCACTTCCCCGCCGCGCTCCACTTCCATGGTCAGCACCCGCCGTGCGATGCCGGGTGAGCCGGCCGTGCCAAAGAGCCTCAGCCGCTCGATCGCAGCCTCGCCGGCCGGCAGCGTCGCCAGCGCCGGCTCGGCCACCTCGTCGAACAGGCGATGCGCCTCGGGCAGCAGCCCGGCGGTGATGGACGCGTGCCCCGCCGTCTTCCATGCCGCGAAGAAGCGTTCGAACAGCTCGTGCAGGAAAAGCCCACGCTCGAGCGGCGTGCGGCCGTCGTCGTCACTGGGCGGCTCGTCGAGGCTCAGCACCTGCGAGGCGTAGAACTTGAATGGGCAATCGAGATACCGTTCCAGCCGGCTCACCGAGATGCGCGGCAGCGTCCAGGGCCCGGCGTCGCCGTGAAACACCGGACTGGCGGCCATCGTGCGCGACGTCCGAAGCCGCGCCCACTGCGCGGCACGTCCATGACACGCCTCGGGCGCCGGCGGATCGAGCGCGAGCGCCTGCCACGGAAACACTCGCGTCGCCTCGTCGACCGGCGCTACCTGCCGGGGCGGCGCGAGCGCGCGCACCTCGTGCAGGAAGGCCGAGGGCTCCACGACCGCATCGTCTTCGAGCGTCACGGTCGAGAGCGCGAAGCGCCGGCGCGCCAGGCCCAGTAGATCCACGAACGCCGCGCGTGCGCCTTCGAGCCGCTTGCGCTCCTCGGGCCACGCGAGCGACTGCAGCAGAAAGCCGGGGTAGAAGATGCTGCGCCGTTCGCGCTCGGGCCAGTCGGCATCGATGAGGCCCACAATCTGGATCTCGTCGTAGATGCCGTAGGACGCCGTGGCCGCGTCCACAATCTGCACGCCGCCTTGGCCAGTGGCCGGTGCAAACGTCTGCGCGCCCAGCCAGCGGCGCA
Source organism: Acidobacteriota bacterium (assembly GCA_031378585.1). GTDB lineage: Bacteria > Acidobacteriota > Vicinamibacteria > Vicinamibacterales > UBA2999 > CADEFD01. Next base: position 3,642 of record JANNEJ010000776.1, read on the forward strand.
CGGCCGCCGACACGACGGTGACGTCGAGTGTCGCGTCGGCGTCGAAGGCGCCGTAGGCCTCCGACAGCGACCGGCAGGCGCCGATCACGGCCGCCCGCACCCGCGCCTCACGTTCGACGAGCGCATCGTCCTCGTGCAGCGGACGCAGGTAGCGTTCGAGAAACGCCAGCAGCGTGCCGATGTGCCCCACGACCGGGCGCGGCGTCGCCATGGGCAGCAAGGCCTTGGCGGCCTCGGCCGCCACGTGGGCCGCCGGCAGCGCGCGACGCGCGTGCTCATGGCGCCGGCGTTCGGGCAGTTCGCTCCAGGTGCCGGCAAGCGTGGCCAGACGGTCGGCATCGCCGAGATACCGCGCATCGGCCAGCGCGCGGTCAAGGGCCCCGATGGCGGCACCCTCGAGCGGCGCATCGCCGGCGATGAAGCGAAAGTGTGGCGACCGCAACACGGCCATCGTGGCCGGGCGCGTGAAGCCGCCGGCGACCCACTCGAAGAGCACGTCGAGGGCTGCGGCAAACGGCTCGGCCGCCAGCGGCAGCGTGTCGCGGGTCTCGTATGGGATGCCCGCCCGCCCCAGTACGTCGCGCGCCAGATAGAGATACGGCAGCGGCCGCCGCACCACCAGCGCCACCCGCGCATCAGCACCGAGCCGCCCGGCCCGATGGTCGGCCTTGAGCCGTCGTGCAAACCCCGCCAGCTCCTCTTCCCGGTCGCGGCTCGTGAAGAGCCACGCGTCGGCCGACGGCACCAGGCACACGGGCTGGCCAGAGGCCCCCGCCGGCACGGCCTGCTCCTCGATACCCGGCAGCTCTTCGAAGACGCGCTCGAGCCATCCTCCGGCGAGCCGCGCCTCGGTAGCGACGATATCGAGGCGCGCCAGACCCGGCACGCGCGTCAACAGATCGATGTCGGCGGGCCACAAACCCGCCGGGTCCGCGATCCGGTCGGTGACCGTCACCACCACCTGCGTGATTGGGCGACCTGGCAGCTCGGCCAGCAGGTGCTCGCGCAGGCCGTGTTCGTCGAGCTGGCCGCTCGCCGCCACACCGGCCTCGTAGCCACGAAACGCCTCGGCGAGAAAGCGGGTCTGGGCCAGGAGCCGTTCCGCGCCGCGGTCGTCGGACGACGCGAGTTCGTCGGTCAGGAACTCCTCGAAGCGGGCGACGGTGCGCCGCTGGCGTCGCAGCGCGTCGTAGAGCGCCAGCATTTCGGCCACGAGCCCTGGCCGCACGACAAACGGCGGCTCGAAGCCGCGGCCACGGGCGTTGCGAGCGGCCCGGCCCAGGATCACTTCGCGCGCAAACGCCGACAGGCGAGGCGGCGGATCCGCCAGGCGCGCGGCCAGCGCGTCGACGAGGTCGGCGCGGGTGCCCATCAGCGGCAGGCACAGCGCGGGCGCGGCGTCCGCCCACGCCAGATGCTCCAGTGTGCGGCGCAGCTCGTCGGCGCCCGCGCGCGTGGGCACGACCACGAACGTGTCGCGCACATCAAAGGGCTGGCGCGCCGCGACGAGCGCCCAGATCCCGCGGCGGAAACCGTCGGGGTCGGCGGCGCGGTGCAGGCGCGTCTGGCGAGGCGTGGTCACGGAAACGAAGGAGGCGCAAGCGCCTTGTCGAGGTCTTCGCGCGCGCGGGCCGCAAGCATCAGGGCACCGGCGGCAGCGGCGGAGGCCTCGGTCGCGCGCGAGAGGTCACCGGTCTCAACCGCGCGCAGCCGCAGCTTCATGGCGTTGTCGGCCAGGTCCCACGCGCTCTGCAACAGCGAGTGCACCGACGCCAGCGAGGGCGGTGGCGTAGTACCCGCCATCGAGGGGCGCGCCCGATAGAAGCGCTTCGCGACGAATGCCAACGTCTTGGGACTGGGACCGGCTTGCGCGCGAATATCCTCGAGCGGCCGTTCGGCCCGCTTCAGCGCGCGCAGGGCCGGCAACAACGACCGGCGGTAGCTGCGGTACTCGGGCTCGAGCAGCCGCCACTGATCGCGCGCGAGGCGTAATCGGCGGGCCGTTTCGGCATTGGCGTCGAGCGCGCCGAGCATGGCCGACAACTCGGCGGGCCGCTTCGACCCAAGCGCGGCATCCGCCTTGAGCACACTGGCGCGCAGCTGTTCGAGGCCGCGCACGTCCGCCGCGCGGGCGCGCCTGGCAGCGGCGTCGAGCGTCGTCGTGGCCAGCCTGGCGTAGGCCACATCCGACGCGCGTTCGCTCGTCAGTGACGCGAGCGCCGACGTGCGCACGCGCGCGGCCCACGACGGGGGCAGCAACGACGCCGCACGGTCGAGCAGCCCGAGCACGCGCTCGAGCAGCGTGGACCTTTCGGCCGGCGTTTCGG
>JANNEJ010000821.1:0-5760 GCA_031378585.1 Acidobacteriota bacterium
CAGATAGGGTTTCTTTGCCTCTCCCACCACTTCGGTAGCTTTCATGGCGAAGGTGGAGTCCCCAATGCGCGCATAGCCGTTGGGCGCGAGACGGGCCCGTTGTGACCAATAACCGGCATCAGGTCGCGTCGAGGTGATGAAACCCTCTTTGAAAGGCACGAGCGACACATGCACCACAAACGGCGGAAAGCCACCGGTCTTGATGGTGCCGACCGTCCGCTTGAATGCCGCCGTGAAATCAGCCGGCGGCGGCGTCAACGTCCCGCCAATTCTGACGCCGGCGATGCGGTTGTAGGGCGCCACGAAGACGTAGGTGGTGGCGGCGATGACAAGCACTGCCGTGAAGGCGAGACCCGCGATCTTCTTCTTACTTGCCATAAGGTTCTCCTGACGGCCGTCGCCCGTGTTGGCTTTTGTGCCTCGGGTGCGACGGGTCTAGCGGGGGAGTGTATCGAATAAACAAGCAGACTGGCGTGTCGCGAAGGGCATAATCGCGCGAGTTCCTGAGGAGGCCCCAATGACTCGACCCGTTTCGCGCCGTCGTGTGCCGTGGGTACTGCTGTGGTTCCTGGCCGGCGTGGCCGGGGCCACCGGACGGCCGGCGGCCCAGCCGGTGCCTGCCGCCGCCGTCTCGGCCGATGGCGAGGTGCAGGGAGCGATGCGCCTCTTCACCGCCTGGATGGAAGGCCAGATGCTCTATCGGCACCTTCCCGGCGTGGCCATTGGCGTCGTGGCCGATCAGCAGCTCGTGTGGTCGAAGGGCTTCGGCTTCGCCGATGTCGAGCGGCAGACGCCGATGACGCCGCAGACGAAGTTCCGCATGGCCTCGCACAGCAAGCTCTTTACGGCCACGGCCATCATGCAGCTGCGCGAGCAGGGCAGGCTGCGGCTCGACGATCCCGTCTCGAAGTACCTGCCCTGGTTCCGCGTGACGCGTGCCGAAGAGGACGACCCCGAGATCACGATCGAGGAATTGCTCACGCACAGCTCCGGCCTGCCCCGTGAAGCCGGCTCGCACTGGACCACGTTCGAGTTTCCGACGAGCGAGGAGTTGCGCGGGTTGATGGCCGACCGGCAGGCGCCGTTCTCGCCGGAGGTGCGCTGGAAGTACTCGAACCTTGCCTTCTCGGTGGCCGGGCTCGTCATCGAGGCCGTCAGCGGCCAGACGTGGGCCGACTACGTGCGGCAACACATCTACGTGCCGCTCGGCATGACGGCGTCCAGCGTTGACCAGAACGTGGACGGTCTGGCCGTGGGCTACAACCGGCTGATGCCCGACAACACGCGAGCGACCAATCCCTTCATTGATGCGAAGGGCATGGCGGCGGCCACCGGCATCACCTCCACGGTGGACGACATGGCGAAGTTCGCCTCGGCCCAGTTCCGCAAGGGCGCACGCGGCGGCGCGAACATCCTGAGTACCGGATCCCTGCGCGAGATGCACCGCGTTCGCGTGCTCGAGAACAACTGGACGCAGGGCAACGCCATCGGCTTTGCCGTGCGCCGGGAGCGCGACAAGATCTACGTGTCGCACGGCGGCAGCTACCCAGGCTACCAGACGCAGACGATGCTCTATCCCGAGGGCAAAGTGGCCGTGATCGTCCTGACCAATGCCGATGACGCCGCCCCGGGCGGCATCGCGACGCAGTTGATGAACACGGTCGGTGAGGCGGTGGCGAAAGCCGCGGCGTCGACGGCGGCGCTATCGACGACGACCGGGGATCCGTCGTGGTCGCGGTTTGCCGGCCTCTATCGCGGGCGTGGCGGCGAGTCGCAGGTGATCGAACTCGACCAGCGTCTGGTCATCATCACGCCGAACGCGCCGAATCTCGACAATCCGATCCGGCTCGAGCCCCTCGGCAATGGCCGGTTCCGCTACACGGCCCCGACCGGCGGCGGACCTGTGGGCGAGGTCGTGCGGTTCGTTGAAGAGAACGGCCGCGTCACCCGCATGTATACCGGCGACGGCTACGTGGAACGCGTGCGGTAGGTGTGATTGAGCGGCCACCTTCGGGTATCGTCAGGGGCGCATGACAGATCAGGCTGAGCCCGTCGCCCCCATTCGCGTGGCGCCCGAGGACCTCGCGCCGGACACACTGCGCGCGGTCATCGAGTCGTTCGTCCTGCGCGAAGGCACCGACTACGGTCTGCATGAGAGCTCGCTCGATGACAAGGTCGCGCAGGTGATGGCGCAGTTGCGCCGGCGCGACGCGCATGTGGTCTTCGACCCGGCCAGCGATTCGGTCACGATCGTCATGGCGAGTGCCATCGACCGAGTCGTGAGCTGACGCAGACGGATGGCAGCCTCGGCGTTGTCGAGGAATTGACCTCGCCCGGGTTCAGGGCTCCACGGGGATGGCGCGTGCGCCTGGCGCGTCGTCCACGACGGGCGTGCGGACGCGGGCGCCAGAGGGGCCCGCGCGCAGATACTGCTCGGGCCATGTGATGTCCTGGCCCAGTTCGCGCGCGGCACGGAGCGGGAAGTAGGGATCACGCAGCAGTTCGCGCGCGACGAGCACCGCGTCGGCCTGACCGGTGAAGACGATGTGTTCGGCCTGCACGGCCGTCGTGATCTGACCGACGGCGCCGGTGCGAACTCCGGCGTGTCGGCGGATCTCGTCGGCAAACGCCGTCTGGTAACCCGGCCCGAGCGGAATCCGTGCCCCCAGCACGTTGCCGCCCGATGAGCAGTCCACGAGGTCCACGCCGGCTCGGGCCAGCAGGCGCGCCAGCTCGATGGACTGCGGCAGGTCCCAGCCGCCGTCGGTCCAGTCCGTCGCCGAGAGGCGAACGAAGAGCGGCAAGGATTCCGGCCACACCGTGCGCACGGCCGCCACCACCTCGAGCAACAACCGCGTGCGGTTGGCAAACGAGCCGCCGTAGCCGTCTGTGCGGTGGTTGCTGAGCGGCGAGAGGAACTCGTGCAGCAGGTAACCGTGTGCGGCGTGGATCTCGACGACGCGAAAGCCCGCGTCGTAGGCGCGTCGTGCCGCCCCGGCAAAGGCCGCGACCGTGGCGCGGATGCCGTCAGGGGTCATCGCCGTCGGCATCGGATAGTGACTGGCAAAGGGCACAGCACTGGGCGCCACGACGTTGGTCCAGCCGCCTTCAGTCACTGGAACGGCGCCATCCCCACTCCACGGCCGGTACGTACTGGCTTTCCGGCCCGCATGTGCGAGCTGAATGGCGGCGACGCTGCCGTGCGCGTGGATGAACCGCACAATCCGCGCCAGCGGTTCGATCTGGCCGTCGGCCCACAGCCCCAGATTCCTGCGGGCTGATGCGGCCTTCGGGGGTCACCGCCGTGGCTTCTGTCATGACCAGGCCGGCGCCGCCCACAGCGCGGCAGCCGAGGTGCACGAAGTGCCAGTCGTTGGCCAGTCCGTCGACGGCCGAGTACTCACACATCGGCGACACGAACAGGCGGTTGGGGAAGGTGACGCTTCCGATCGACAACGGTTCGAAGAGGTGGGGCATACGGCTATCGTCCTCGGCGGTACATCTTCGTCCGAAGTGGCCAACGGCCGCTGGTTGCCCAGCGGCCGTTGCAGTCGTCGGTAGCGGACGCGCGGCCAGGCTGGCACGCGCCGTCCGACCCACCATCAGTTCAGGTCGAAGCGGTCGAGCGTCATCACCCGGGCCCAGGCCGTCGCGAAGTCGCGCACGAACTTGGCCTGGCCGTCGGAGGCCGCATAGACCTCGGCCACGGCGCGCAACTCGGAATTCGACCCAAACAGCAGGTCCACCGGAGTGGCCGTCCACTTGACCTTGCCGGTCGCGCGGTCCTTCCCTTCGTAGAGCCCCTCGGACGCCGACTTGCTCCACACCGTGGACATATCGAGCAGGTTCACGAAGAAGTCGTTGCTCAACGTCCCGGGCCGTTCGGTGAGCACGAGGTGCCGCGCTTCACCCGCGTTGGCGTTCAAGGCCCGCATGCCGCCGACGAGCGCGGTCATCTCGGGCACGCTCAGCGTGAGCAGGTTGGCCCGCTCCACCAGCAGCGCCGCCGGCGACACGCGCTGCCCCGTGCGGAAGTAGTTGCGGAATCCGTCCGCGGTCGGTTCGAGGAAGGCGAAGGAGGCCGTGTCGGTCTGCGCCTGCGACGCATCCGTGCGTCCGGGCGTGAACGGCACCTGCACCTCGACACCGGCCTTCTTCGCGGACTGTTCGATGGCGGCAACGCCCCCGAGCACGATGAGGTCAGCCAGCGAGATCTTCTTGCCGCCCGTCTGCGCGCGGTTGAAGTCCTGCTGGATGGTGTCGAGGCGCGGCAGTACCTTCGCCAGCTCGCGCGGGTTGTTCGCTTCCCAATCCTTTTGCGGTGCCAGGCGCAGGCGCGCACCGTTGGCGCCGCCGCGCATGTCGGTACCGCGGAACGACGAGGCCGACGCCCAGGCCGTTCTGACCAGCTCTGGTGCGGTGAGGCCCGACGCGAGAATCCGAGCCTTCAGATCCGTCACGTCCTTCGCGTCAACCAGCGCGTGATCGACGCGCGGCACCGGGTCCTGCCAGATGAGCGCTTCCTGCGGCACCTCGGGGCCGAGGAAACGGGCCCGCGGACCGAGGTCGCGGTGGGACAGCTTGAACCACGCCTTGGCGAACGCGAGCCGGAACTCTTCCGCGTTGTCGCGGAAGCGCAGGGAGACCTTCTGGTACGCCGGATCGAACCTGAGCGCCAGATCGGTTGTGAGCATGGTGGGCGCATGCCGCTTGGCCGGGTCGTGTGCATCGGGCACGGTGCTTGCCGCGCGGCCGTTGGCCGGAATCCACTGCGTGGCGCCGGCCGGGCTCTTGGTCTGCACCCAGTCGTAGGCGAACAGATTCGTGAAGAACTCGTTGCTCCAGGCGGTAGGCTTCGAGGTCCACGCGCCTTCGAGACCGCTCGTCACCGTGTCGCCGGCGTTGCCCTTGCCGCAGGTGTTGGTCCAGCCCAGGCCCTGCTGCTCGATGGCCGCAGCGGCCGGCTCCGGCCCCACGCACTTTGCTGGGGCGTAGGCGCCATGCGTCTTGCCGAAGGTATGACCACCGGCGATGAGCGCCACCGTCTCTTCGTCGTTCATCGCCATGCGTCCGAAGGTCTCGCGGATATCCTTCGCGGCCGCCAGCGGATCCGGCTTGCCGTTGGGGCCCTCGGGGTTCACGTAGATAAGGCCCATCTGCACGGCCGCCAGGGGATTCTCGAGCCTGCGGTCGCCGGTGTGGCGCTCATCGGCCAGGAACGTCTTCTCGGGTCCCCAGTAGACCAGGTCCGGTTCCCAGTCGTCCGAGCGCCCGCCGGCGAAGCCGAAGGTCTTGAAGCCCATGGACTCGAGCGCGACGTTGCCCGAGAGCACCATCAGATCGGCCCACGAGATCTTCTGGCCGTACTTCTGCTTGACCGGCCACAGCAGGCTGCGCGCCTTGTCGAGGTTCGCGTTGTCGGGCCAGCTGTTCTCGGGCCCGAGCCGCTGCTGGCCACCGCCAGCGCCGCCGCGCCCGTCACCTACCCGGTAGGTGCCGGCGGAGTGCCAGGCCATGCGGATGAAGAACGGACCGTAGTGGCCGTAGTCGGCCGGCCACCACGGCTGCGACGTGGTCAGCACCGTCTGGATGTCCTGCTTCACGGCGTTGAGATCGAGGGTCGCGAAGGCCTTCGCGTAGTCGAACTCCTTGTCGAGCGGACTAGACTCGGCGCCCCGCAGGCGCAGCGGCGCGAGGTCGAGCAGGTCGGGGCCCCCGAACATATTTGGGTGTGCGGCCCCCAGGGCGCGGGCCACAAAC
>JANNEJ010000095.1:0-1994 GCA_031378585.1 Acidobacteriota bacterium
TCGACCTCGCTGGGAACGCATCGCGTCCGGTATTCTTAAGGGCATGGCTCGCCGACTGCCGTTTGCCCCTCGCCCGGCCAAGGCGGAGGCCGCGGTGCCTCCTGTCCCTCTCCCTCGCCGTGCTCGTCGTGCGCCACGGGCCGCTCGCGCCACGCCCCTGCGGGTGCTCATGATTGCCTCTGAGGTGGCACCGTTCTCGAAGACCGGCGGTCTTGCCGACGTCGCGTCGGCGCTACCCCGAGCGCTCGGCCGGGCGGGTCACGACGTCACGGTCGTGACCCCGCGCTATCTTGGAATTTCGGCAGGGCAGTGGCGCGCCGACGTCGACGTCGCGGTGGCCGGCGCGCCGCTCTCGGCCGGACTGTTCGAGGAGCCGCTCGGGCCCGGCGCGCGCGCCCTGTTTGTGGACTGCCCGCCGCTCTATCACCGTGCCGGGCTCTACAACGCCGGCCAGGTCGATTTCGCCGACAACCCCCTGCGCTTCGCGTTCCTGGTCATCGCCGCGCTCGAGTGGGCGGCCGGCGAGGGTGCGCCGGTGAGCGTGGTGCACGGGCACGACTGGCAGGCAGGTCTGGCGCCGGCGTATCTGCGGCAGCATTTCTCGCGGCACCCCGCGCTGGCGGGCACGCCGTCGGTCTTCACGATTCACAACCTGGCGTACCAGGGCACGGCCGACAAGTCGTGGATGCCGCGTCTGGGACTGGGTTGGGATCTCTTCACCGTGGGCGGTCTGGAGTTCTGGGACCACATGAGCCTGCTCAAGGCCGGCGTCAATTTCAGCGACGCGGTCACGACCGTGAGCCCCACGTATGCCGAGGAGATTCAGCGTCCGGAGTACGGCGTCGGGTTCGACGGCGTGATGCGGGCCCGGCGCGACGTCCTGAGCGGCATTCTGAACGGCGTCGACGTGGACGCCTGGGATCCTGCGCGCGATGTGCATCTGCCGCAACCGTTCACCGCCGCGGCCCTCGGCGGAAAGGCTGCGGCGAAGGCCGCGCTCCTCGAGGCGTTCGGCCTGCCGGGCGGCGAGGAGGGCATGGCGCGGCCGCTCGTGGGCATCGTGTCGCGTCTGGCCGATCAGAAGGGCTTCGATCTGATTGCGCAGGTGGCCGACGAACTCGCGGATCTCGGACCGGCATTCGTCGTGCTCGGCAGCGGCGACCTGCGGTACGAACAGATGTGGCGGTCGCTGGCCGTGCGACGGCCCGACCGCTACGGCGTGCGGCTGGGTTTCGACGAGCCGCTCGCGCATCTCATCGAAGGCGGCGCCGACATGTTCCTCATGCCTTCGCGGTACGAGCCGTGTGGGCTGAACCAGATGTACAGCCTGCGGTATGGCACCGTGCCGGTCGTGCGCGCGACCGGTGGTCTCGTCGACTCGGTGGCGCCGTGGAATCCGGTGACGAAGACGGGCACGGGCTTTCTTTTTTCGGAGTATTCCGGCGACGCCATGATCGCCGCCCTGAGCGAGGCCCTGCGTGCATTTGCCGACCGGAAGCTCTGGGCCCGCCTGCAACGAAACGGCATGAAGGTCGACTTTTCCTGGGACCGCGCCGCGCGGGAGTACGTGACGGTGTATAAAAGAGTGATCGCCGCCACGAAGGGACGCCGTCCGAGAGCCACTGCGGCCCCGGCTGGAACCAAGGGCCGGTAATCGGCATTACATCACTGAGGGAATCATGGCTTCGGACAAGATCAAGACGCTTGGCGACGGGGACTTCGACGCAGCGGTGAAAGACGGCGTCGTGCTGGTGGATTTCTGGGCCGAGTGGTGTGCGCCGTGCCGGCGCCTCGCGCCGACGGTGGACCAGCTGGCCGACGACTACGCGGGCCGCGTCACGGTCGCAAAGGTGAACATCGACGAGCACCCGGCCACGCCCAGCAAATTCATGGTGCGCGGCATCCCGACGCTGTTGCTGTTCAAGAACGGCGAACTGAAGGAAACCGTGGTGGGCCTGGCCGGCAAGGACGACCTGGCCAAGATGATCGACAAG
>JANNEJ010000872.1:0-6670 GCA_031378585.1 Acidobacteriota bacterium
CCTTCTTCGAGGTCGTCTTCACCTGCAGGCGGGCCCGGAGCGGGTCGCCGTTGACGCCCACCGTCGTGAAGATCTGGCGCACCTCTGGGATGCCGCGCACGACCGTCTCGACGCCTGCAACTGCCGCCTCGCTCTGGTCGAAGGACGTGCCGGGCGGCAGTTCGACGAGCACCTCCATCTGGCCGCGGTCCTCGAGGGGCACGAACTCGGTGCCGATCACGCGCAGCGTGGACAGGCTGGCCAGGAACACGACCGCGGCCGTGGCCACGACCGACCAGGGATGGTCGACCGCCCAACTGAGCAGACGGTGGTAGCGCTGGTCGATCCGATCGTAGAACGCGCCCCAGTTCTCGAGGAAGCGCCCAACCCTGGTACGGCGACGTTCTTCGGGCGGGACGAAGCGTACGAACCGCGACGACAGCATGGGGTCGAGCGTGAAGGCGACCAGGAGCGACATCGCCACCGCGAACGCAATGGTCAGCGCGAACTGCTTGAAGAACTGGCCGACGATGCCGGTCATGAAGCCGACCGGCAGGAACACCGCCAGAATCGTGAAGGTGGTGGCCATCACGGCCAGGCCAATTTCCGCCGTGCCCTCGCGGGCCGCCGTCGTCGGGTCCTTGCCCATCTCCATGTGCCGGTAGATGTTCTCGCGCACCACGACCGCGTCGTCGATCAGAATGCCGATCACGAGCGACAGTGCCATCAGCGACATCATGTTGAAGGTGAAGCCCACGGCGTACATGAAGAAGAAGGTCGCGATGACGGAGGTGGGCAGGGCCAGCGCGGTGATGAGCGTGGAGCGCCAGTCGCGCATGAAGAGGAAGATCACGAGCACGGCCATGAGGCCGCCAATCAGGATGTGCCCGCGGACGTCCCGCACGTTCTCTTTGATGAAATCGGCGTCGTTGTGCACGGCGCGGATCTGCAGATCGGGCAGCGAGTGAGCGTGCTCCAGCCGGGCTATGGTGGCGGCCACGCGGTCGGTGATCTCGACGGTGTTGGCGCCGGACTGCTTGCGTACGGCGAACGAGACCGCATCGGCGCCGTCGAGGCGCGTCGTCGTCGTGCGATCTTCGAAGCCGTCGACAACGGCGCCGACGTCACGGACTCGGACGGTGGAGCCGCCTTCGGAGCGCAGGATGACGTTGGCGATTTCGCCGGCCTCCCGGAACTGTCCCTTCGTGCGCAGCGTCACGCTGCGCCCGTCGCGCTCGACGTTGCCGCCCGGCAGGTCCAGGTTCTCGGCGGCGAGCTTGCCGGCCACCTCGGTGATCGGCATGCTGAGCGCCTCGAGGCGGCGCGGATCGAGATTCACTTGAATCTCGCGCACCTGGCCACCGTTGATCTCGACCGCGGCCACGCCGTCGATCTGCTCGAGCAGCGGCTTGAGGTCCTCTTCGACCTGCCGGCGGACCCGGTCCGACGGCAGACTCGACCCCACCGCGTAGATCATCACGGGCAAGGCCGCGACGTCGAAGCGCTGGATGGTTGGGTCTTCGATGTCGGGCGGCAGCTGCCCGCGAATCGCGGCGACTTTGTCCCGGACCTCAGCGGCGGCGGCCTGGGGGTCGACTTCCAGCTGCAACTCCACACCGATGCGCGAGAAGCCTTCGGTGGAGGTGGAGATGACGCGCTTCACGCCGTTGATTCCCGCGACCGCATCTTCGATGCGCTGGGTGACGAGCGATTCGACTTCTTCGGGTGCTGCTCCGGGGAAGACGACGCCGACGTTGATGAAGGGGAAGTTGACCTCAGGGAAGAGGTCGATGCCCAGGCGCCCCATGGACACGAGCCCGAGCACGACGAAGCTCATGATCGTCATCGTCGCAAAGACCGGGCGCTTGATTGCTGTATCAGATATCCACATGGTGGTGTCTCTACTTCGCCTGGCGCTCGGTCGCCGACGGGCGCACCCGCGCGCCGTCGCTCAGCTGCCGACGGGCGTCGGCCACGACGATGTCACCGGCCGCAAGACCGGAGAGGATCTGCACCCGCCGTCCATCACTCAACCCTTCGGTCACGGGCACGGCCTTGACGAGGTCGCCCTGAACAGCCAGCACGACGCGGGCGCCGGCGCGGGTCGTGACCGCCTCGCGTGGCACGATGACGCTACTGCTCGCCGAAGCCGTCACGATCCTGGCTGTCGCGTACATCCCCGAGAGCAACACGGCGTCGGGATTGGGCACGCGAATCTCGACGCGGAAGTGACGATTCCGCTCGTTGACTTCAGGGGCTATCGCCGCCAGTTCGCCCTTGTAGCGTTCTCCCGATCGCGCCTGGACGACCACCTCGGCCGGCATCCCGACCTTGAGCCGCCCGGCGTCGAGTTCCGACACGCCAGCCTCGAGCTTCAACACGCGCAGGTCGGCAACTACGACGACGGGCAGGTCTCCAGGCATTGCGCCCGGGTCGTAGTTGCGTTCGACCACATGTCCCGATACCGGAGAGGTCAAGATCGTGTCGCGCTGGACCTCGCGCGCTCTGCGTTGCGCGGCGGTGGCCTGAGCCAAGGTGGCGCGGGCCAGTTCGCGCTGCGCCAGTGACGCCTTATTTGCGGTCTCGGCGGCATCGAGGCGCTGGCGGGGCAGTGCGCCCCTTTCGAAGAGATTGCGAGAGCGTTCGAGTTCCGTGGCGGCATTCGAGAGCCCCGCTTCGGCGGCATCGACGCCGGCTCTGGCCACGCCCACCGTGGCCTCGGCGGCATCAGCCTGGGCGTCGATCTCGCGGCGGTCGATGGTCGCTACCGTCTGGCCCTCGCGCACCGACGCGCCGATGTCCACGAGCACACGCTCGAGAGCGCCGGACACACGCGGCTTCACGCCCACCCGGGCGCGCGGCGCCAGATTACCCGAGAGCTCGAGCGTGGCTTCGATGGTGCCAGCCTGCACGGTGACCGCCTCGACGTCGATGGCGGGTGATTCGACGACCGCCGCCGCTTGCGGCGCGGCGGAGCCGCCGCAGGCCACCGTTAACGACAAGGCAGCGGCGAGGGCGAAGAACGGAACACTAGCCTTCATGGGACGCGACTCCAGTGGGGGAGGCAAAGGTCGAACACGGGCGTTGGGGATGACAGGGGACAAAGGTCAGGGACGCGCCGGCGGCGAGGCCGGCGATGGTCGTATCGAGTACGTCGCGCGCCAACGCGTCGCAGTCCTCGCCGGGCGCGAGACGACACGTGCAGCCGAGGACGGCCGGCCCCGTCAGAGCCGCCCACAGCACGTGCAGCGCGACCTGCGGATTGAGGCCGACCGGGAGCCGGCCCGCGTCGATCGCCCGCTGAATGCGCGCGGCCACGTGCGCCAGCATCTGCTGCAGCAGGTCGAAGCCCTGCCACTGCTCGGTGATGGCCGGCACCGACCGGTCGACAAACATCAAGTGGAAGAACTCCCGCTGGTCCTTCGAGAATTGGTAGAACGCCCACCAGGAATTGCGCAGGTCTTTGAGCGGGTCCGGGTCGCCTGCCGCCGCCTTGATCGTCTCGTCGAGCCTGGTGAACCCCTCGGCGGCCAGGGCGAAGAAGATGTCGTCCTTGCTCGGGAAGTAGCTGTAGATAGCGGCGGGGCTGTATTCGATGCGTTCCGCGATCTTGCGGATGGAGACCTGGGCGTAGCCCTCCACGACGAAGAGATCGCGGGCGGCCGTCAGGATACTGTCGCGCACCGCCTGTTTTTCCCGGTCGTGTCGCTCTCTTATTCCCATGAATCCATTATCGACTGAACAGTGTTCAATCGTCTAATGGCGTTTGACGGCGGAACGGTCACCAGAGTTCCGAGGCTGGGTGGGCTACACTAGCGCCCGTGCCTGTTGCCGTGGCTGAACGCGCCTCACCTGTCTCCCCCTGGGTCGCCGCTCTCCTGGCCTGGCTCGTACCGGGCGTCGGCCACCTGGTGCTCGGACGACGCCAGAAAGGCCTGATTTTCCTGGCCGTGATTCCGGCCATGTTTGCGGTCGGGCTGATGCTCTCTGGAAGGGTGTTTCCCTTCGATTTCTCACAGCCGCTGGTGGCCCTGGCCGCCGTGGCCGCCCGCGGCGTGGGGGCGCCCGCTTTCCTGTCCGGGTGGCTCGACCTCGGGCGGGGCGTCGTGACCGATGCCTCCTACGAGTATGGCAACGCGTTTGTCATCGTGAGCGGCCTTCTGAACATGCTGGTCGCACTCGATGCGTTCGATGTGGCCTCGGGGCGGAAGTGATGACGAGCCACCTGTTGTTGCTGGCATCGTTCGCCTTTTTCGTGGCGGTGGTGTTTGCCACCATCGCCCACGATGCGCCGCGCGTGCAGGCGGCCTTCGGCCTGCGGATCTTCGCGGGTTTCCTGCTCGCAGGCCTGGCGCTCGGCTGGCTGATGTATCCGTTGCCACTGTGAGCGGCCCCACGACGCGCCACTCTGTGCCCGCAGTCTGGCCTGCTGGCCGTCGGCTCGGCCTGTGGGGCCCAGTCGCCGCGTACATGGCGCTCATCTTCACGCTGTCTGGGATGTCGTCGCCGCCGTCTCCGGATATTGGAAACGACAAGGTGCAGCATGTCCTTGGCTACGGCGGCCTTGGCCTCGTCGCGCTGCGGGCCACTGCCGGGGGCGCGCTCCGCGGGGCGACGGGTGGAGCCGCGGCGGCCGCTTGGGCCATCGCGACGATCTACGGTGTGACCGACGAGTATCACCAGCGTTTCGTCGCGGGACGCACGCCCGAGGTCGCCGATGTACTGGCCGACGCGCTTGGCGCGGCGGCGACCATCGTGCCCGTGTGGGCGTTCGGTATAATCGCTCGTTCGCGCCACGCGTCCGGCGCATCTCCGAGGCGGCGATGAGCACCTACGACAACCTGTGGCTCGAACGCGACGGCGCGGTGGCGGTCGTGACGATCAACCGGCCAGCAAAGTTGAACGCGCTGAACACTCAGACCATCGCGGAACTCGGGCATGTGATGCACGTACTCGGTGCCGACGCAGGCGTGCGGGCGGTCGTGCTCACGGGCGCGGGCGAGAAGGCGTTCGTGGCGGGTGCCGACATCAACGAACTCGCCGTGCAGACCCCCGCGCATGCCAAGGAACACGCCGCCGCTGGCCAGCGAGTCTTTGGTGCGATCGAGTCACTGGGCAAGCCCGTGATTGCGGCCATCAACGGGTTCGCGCTCGGGGGTGGCTGCGAGCTGGCGATGGCATGCACGATGCGCATCGCGGCCGACTCGGCCCGGCTCGGCCAGCCGGAAGTGAATCTGGGACTGACTCCTGGGTATGCGGGCTCGCAGCGCCTGCCGCGGCTGGTGGGCCGCGGGATCGCCCTCGAGCTGTTGCTCACCGGCGACATGATCAGCGCTGCCCGCGCCTACGAAATCGGGCTGGTGAATCGCGTAGTGCCGGCCGCTGACCTGCGGGCCGAAGCGATGGCCCTGGCTGCCACGCTGGCATCCAAGGCACCCGTCGCTGTGCAGTACATCCTCGAGCTGGTCCACCACGGTGCCGAGATGCCGATGGCCGAAGCCCAGCACCTCGAGACCACACTCTTTGGCCTCGCCGCGTCCACCGACGACATGAGGGAAGGCACGCGCGCGTTCCTCGACAAGCGCACCAGAGCTGACTGGACGGGGCGCTAGCGTGGCGGTGTTCGAGGGTGACCGTCGCGCCGCCGGTCTAAGGTTTGCGATCGTGGTGGCCCGCTTCAACGACTTCGTGACCGCGCGGTTGCTCACCGGAGCGCAGGAAGCGCTGGCCTTTGCGGGCGTGGTCGAGGCGGACGTCGACATCGTGTGGGTACCCGGCGCGTTCGAGGTTGCCGGCGCCGCCGAGCACGTCGCCACCGCCCGCGGTGTGTCCGCGGTCGTGTGCCTGGGCTGCGTGATTCGTGGGGGCACCCCACACTTCGAGTACATCTGCGCTGCCGCTGCACACGGTGTGACGGCGGCGGCCGGCCGCACTGGCGTGCCCATGGCGTTCGGTATCCTGACCACCGACTCGGTCGAGCAAGCGGTTGACCGCGCTGGCGCCGGGCCGGCGAACAAGGGCTACGAAGCGGCGCTCGCCGCTGTCGACATGGCGACCTTGTATCGCGCACTCGGAGCGCGCGCGTGAGCGATCAGACACGCGACACGGGCCGATGGGACGTGCGGCACCGCGCTCGGGAGGCGGCGCTTCGCGCACTGTATCAGCTCGAGGTCGGCGGGCTCGAAACGGCGCAGGCCCTGGCACTCGTGGAGCAGGAGGGCGACCTCGAAGCCGTGTCGCTCGACGCCCGCACGCGCGCCTTTGCCACACGTCTCGTGGTTGGCGCCTGGACCAACAAGACGATGCTCGACGCCGTGATCGAGCCGCACTGCACCAACTGGCGCATCGAACGGCTGGCCGTGCTCGACCGTCTGGTGATGCGGCTGGCGATCCACGAGTGGCTGGTCGAGCCGTCCACGCCGCCGCGCGTCGTGCTGGCCGAGGCACTGGAATTGGCCCGCGCCTATAGTGGCGAGCAGGCCGTGGGCTTCGTGAACGGCGTGCTCGACGCGGTGTACCATCATCTGCGCGCCGAAGGCCGGATCATCGACGAGCCTCCGCAATGACTTCCGCCGGAGCGATGCGGCCGGCACGGGGCTGAGACCACGCTATGTCCAACGAAGTTGCGCAGATCGATCAGCGCCGCGCCAACCTCGCGGCCATTGAAGCGCTGGGGTTCCCGGCGTACCCG
>JANNEJ010000875.1:0-1728 GCA_031378585.1 Acidobacteriota bacterium
AGGCTCTCGGTGAAGCTGGTGAAGAACATGTCCTGGTGCTTCAGCAGCGCGGCGCGCAGGCCGTTCGGCCCGGACATCTTGGTGCCGTCGTAGAGATCGCCGACCGGATCGACGAGGTTGCCGTTGTCGCGCAGGCGCCAGCGGCCGGTGACGTCGAAATTCTCGAGCGCAAGGCCGAGCGGATCGATCACCTTGTGACACGACTGGCACGCCGGGTTCTTGCGGTGCGTCTCCATGCGCTCCCGCACCGACAGCACCTTGCCGTCGGCGGTGCCCTTGGTGTCTTCGAGCGCGGGCACGTTGGGCGGCGGCGCCGGCGGCGGCGAGCCGAGCAGCACTTCCATGATCCACTTGCCGCGTTGCACGGGTGACGTGCGGTCGGCAATGGACGTGAGCGTGAGCACGCTGCCGTGACCGAGGATGCCGCGGCGCTCCTCGGGCAACGTGACCCGGCGAAACTGCGGGCCATTCACGCCCGCCAGGCCGTAGTGCCGGGCGACGCGGTCGTTCACGAACGTGTAGTCGGCCGTCAACAGGTCGAGCACGCTGTGGTCCTCGCGCACCAGGCTCGCGAGGAAGAGTTCGGTTTCCGTCTGCAAGGCGCGCGACAGCGTGCGGTCGAAGTACGGATACAAGATGGGATCGGGCGAGACGTCGTCGAGATCCTGCAGGCGCAGCCACTGCGACGCAAAGCGCGTGGCGAGCGCGTCAGCGCGCGGGTCGGCGAGCAGGCGCGCCACCTGTTTCGCGATCTGCGCCGGCGTCGTCAGACGGCCCTCTGTCGCGGCGCCGACGAGCGCCGGATCGGGCCCCGCGGCCCAGAGAAAGAACGACATGCGCGAGGCGAGCTCGACCTCGGCCAGGCGGTACGGCTGCCCCGGTTTTGCCGTGGCCGGCGTGTTCTCCAGGCGGAACAGGAACTGCGGGCTAGCCAGAATGGCCTCAACGGCCTTGGTCACGCCCACTTCGAACGTACGGTCGCGACGACCCGCGTCGTAGAACGCCATGAGACGGGTCACTTCGCGCTCGGTGGGCACGCGGCGAAACGCCCGGCCGGCCAGGCCCTTCACAATCGCAGTGGCACAGGCCGTCTCATCGGCTCCAGACGTGGGCCGGCACGTGAAGATCCTGTGGCGACTCGGCGTGTCCGACATCCCGGTGACCTTGTGCGGCCCCACGATCGCCAGATTGCGCAGGTGCGGCAGCGTCGTGATGCCCACGGCCGTCCCGATCTCGGTGTCGGCCATCGTGTGCTCGATGGGCGCGACCAGGTCGTTGACCGGACCTTCGAAGCGCTGCAGGAACGCCGCCGTGACCCGCTGGGGCCCGGCCTTCACGTGCACCGACGCCGTCTTCAGCGACAGGCTCGACGTCGTCTCGTTCATCCGCGGGTCGATGTCGAAGAACGCCACGCGCTCGCCATTGATCGACACCTCGACCTGCTCGCCGGTCGCCGTGTTGCCGAACAAAATGCCGAGCGGCTCGGCAAACATATCCAGGCGGAAGACGTAGTCGCCGTCGGCCGGGAACGCGTGCACCACCGAGATGCCGCCGCGCGTGCCGAGCGGGGCGCCTTCGGCCCGGGCCAGTTGCGACGCCGTCTTCGGCAGGCTGTAGGTGGATTCGCCCGGCGCGCTGTCGGGATCGCCCACGGCCAGCGCCGTGACCCGGCTGGCCGCGCGCAAGTAGCCGTCCATCAGCGTCGGCGAGAAGCTCTGGGCATCGGCG
>JANNEJ010000885.1:0-1708 GCA_031378585.1 Acidobacteriota bacterium
GCGTGGTACGGGATGTTCCCCCAGCTGGGCGCGCCCATCGGCTTCTTCTGTTCCGGGCTCATCTTCCTGGTGCTGTCGCGCACGCTCACCAACGAGCAGTTCCTGGGATGGGGCTGGCGCATCCCGTTCCTGGCCAGCGCCGTGCTCGTGGCGGTGGGCCTTTACGTGCGCCTCGCGCTGACCGAGACGCCGGTGTTCCAGAAGGCCATCGACCACCACGACCGCGTGAGAATCCCGGTGTTCACGGTGGTCACGGCGCACAAGGGCCCGCTCGTGCTGGGCACCCTCATTGCCACGTCGGTGTTCGTGAACTTCTACCTGACGACGGTGTTCACGCTGTCGTGGGGCACGACGGCGCTTGGCTACACGCGCGAGCAGTTCCTCATCATCCAGCTCTTCGGCGTGCTCTTCTTCGCGATTGGCGTGCCATGGTCGGCCGCGCTGGCCGAACGAGGCCGGCGGTCGTTGCTGATGGGCGTCAACCTGGCCATGGCGCTCTTCGGCCTTGTGATGGCGCCGCTCTTCACCTCCGGCACCGTGGGCACGGTGGTGATGATGGCCGTGGGCTTCCTGCTGGTGGGGATGGCTTACGGCCCGATCGGCACGGTGCTCGCCGAGCTCTTCCCCACCAACGTGCGCTACACCGGGAGCTCGCTCACCTACAACCTGGCGGGCATCGTAGGCGCGTCGCTCGCGCCGTACATCGCGACGTGGCTGGCCACCCGCTACGGTTTGCAGTATGTCGGCTACTACCTGGGCACGATGGCGCTGGTGTCGCTCGCGGCTCTCGCCATGAGCCGCGAGACGCGCGACGTCACGCTGTAGCAGTGGGCCCCTCCGGCATCCGTGTGGATGGCCCCTGCCGCGCGCCTCTCAGGCCTCGCAATGGCGCTCTGATCTCGAGTTCAGATACCATGAAAAACTAATACTCATCGTTTGATTTTCATGGTATCAATCTTCGGGTGATTCTACGGACTCGCCGACGACTCGACGTGCTCAGCGCCCTGCGACGTGGCCGGGTTGTGGCGTTGGTCGGTCCCCGCCAGTCGGGCAAGACCACGCTGGCCCGGTCGCTGGTGCCGGCCAGCTCGCCGAACTACTTCGATCTGGAAGACCCACGCAGCCTGGCGCGACTGGCTGAACCGATGACGGCGTTGGCTGCGCTGCGGGGTCTGGTCGTGATCGACGAGGTACAGCGCCGGCCCGACCTGTTCCCGGCGCTCCGCGTACTGGCCGATCGGCGGCCGATGCCCGCCAGGTTCCTGGTTCTGGGCAGCGCCAGCCCCGATCTCCTCCAACAGTCGTCTGAATCCCTTGCCGGGCGGCTCGAAACGATCGTCATCGGCGGATTCGTGCCGGATGAGGCCGGCATCAAGCGACTGGCGGCGTTGTGGAGGCGCGGTGGGTTTCCGCGCTCGCTGCTGGCGCCTTCAGAGACCGCGAGCGTTGCGTGGCGGCGGCAGTTCGTCCAGACCTACGTCGAGCGCGACATTCCGCAGTTCGGGGTGACGATGCCGGCGCACACCCTGCTGCGTTTCTGGACTATGGTGGCCCACTATCACGGCGGCGTATGGAACAGCGCCGAAGCGGCCCGATCGATGGCGGTGTCGGAGCCAACGGCGAGGCGCTATCTCGATCTGCTGTCGGGTTTGTTTCTGATCAGGCAGCTCCAGCCGTGGCACGAGAACCTGAAGAAGCGACAGGTCAA
>JANNEJ010000103.1:0-4664 GCA_031378585.1 Acidobacteriota bacterium
AGTGCGGGTCGTAGACCAGTTTCTGGAAGAGCGCGTGGGCAATGCCCAGGCAGCAGCCGCCGTTCAACTGCCCGATGAGACTGCGCGGATTCACCACCGTGCCCACGTCGCCCACCGACAGGAAGTCCACGAGCGTGACCACGCCCGTCTCTACGTCCACTTCCACTTCCGCGAAACCGGCCACGAACCCGTAGGTGTCGCCGTCGCGCGGATAGGTGTCTTTCGCCACGCCCATCAAGCCAATGCCGGCCAACTGCGCGGCCGACGTCTTGGTGACCGCGTGGATATCCTCGGGCAGTTCGTGTCCATCGAACCGGCCGCCGAGCGCCAGGGCGCGCGTGGCCGCCTGGGCGTAGGTGAGGCCGCGGCCGGGATTGCCCGTGCGGAAGACACGCTCGCCGCCAAGCTCGTAGTCACTGGGTTCGCCGCCAAGGTCGCGCGCGGCGATCTCCTGCAGCTTGCGTTTGGCATCTTCAGCGCCCGCCAGGTTGGCGCGCGTCATGGCGTGGGTGGTCTGGCTGCCCACCGACATGCACGTCCACGGCAGGCCCTTGCCGGTATTGCCCCACACCACGTCGACCTTGTCCCACGGCATCGCGAGCACGTCAGCCGCCACGCGGGCCAGATCGATCACCGAGTGTGTGCCCAGATTGCCCACGCCCGACTGCACCTGCAGACGCCCGTCGGGCCGGATGAGCATGAGGCCGTCGAAGCCCACCGAACCGGCACCGTGCGGGCCCACGCCAACGCCCACGCCGCGCACCTTGGAGCCGCGCCGTGTACCCGAGCGCGCCACGCGCGCTTGCCAGTCGAAGAGCTCGGCCCCGCGATCGAGCGCCTCTTTCACGAACGCGCCCGTCACGTAGCGGCGGGTGCCGTCGGCCGCGGCCGGTCCGTACGAGGCCTTGCCTTCCGGCGCATTCACACGACGAATGGCCACCTGGTCGATGCCGAGTTGCATGGCCGCCTTCGTGACGATGCCCTCGATGATGCCGTTGGCCTGCATCGGCCCTGGCGACCGCTGCTGCGTGCGCGGGGGCGTGTTGGTCAGCACGTTCACCGCGCGCCAGCGCATGGCGGGCGCCTGATACACGAGCGATGCCGCGAGTCCCGCCGAGCGATGGTCGCCCATCGGGCCGTAGGGCCCGTTGTCCTGCACGATGAAGAGGTCGAGCGCCGTGATGCGCCCGTCCTTCGCGAAGCCGATCTTCGCGCGGCCCGTCATGTTCGTGCGGGCGCGGCCGAAGTAGCTCTCTTCCTCGCGGCTCACGCGCATCATCACCGGCGCGCCCACCTTCTTTGCGAGCACGCAGGGAATGGCCATCGACACGGCGCCGGCGCCCTTGCTGCCGAAGCCTCCGCCGGTGTATTCAGAAATCAGCACGAGCTTCGACGGGTCGATGCCCACCCAGCGCGCCACCGGATCCACCGTGCGCACGATGCTCTGCGTGGAGCAGTGCAGGAAGCATTTGTCGTTCTGCCAGTAGGCCATCGCGCTGCGCGTCTCCATCGGATGATGCCCGGTGGAGTTCACGACAAACGTCTCGTCGAGCACGACGGCGGCACTGGCAAAGCCGGCATCGAGATCGCCGTAGGACCACTGCTCCACCGCCTTACCCGTGGGTAGACCGCCCTCGGGCGCGGCCGCAAAGTCGTCGGGCGTCCACTTCAGGCGTTCGATGGGTGGACGCGCCGGCGGCTGGCCAGGCGTGGGCGGCGGCGCCACGCCCCACACGTTGCCTTCCGTGCGCGCATCGGGACCACCGGGCCGCAGGCTCTCGAGCGGATCGGTCGTGAACGGCAGCGGCTCGATGTCGAGTTCGATGAGCTCGATGGCTTCCGCGGCCGCCTCTTCGCTGACCGCAGCCAGGGCAAGAATCGGCTCGCCCTGGTAGAGCGGCTCGTTCGTGAGGGCGCGTTCGGCACCGCCCAGGTCGGGCAAGTCGTCGGCGGTGATGACGCCGCGCACTCCGGGATGGGCCAGCGCGCGTTCAAGTCCGAGGCGACGCACGCGGCCATGCGGCATGGGGCTGAGCAGCAGCTTGCAGAAGAGCATGCCCTCGGCGCGGAAGTCTTCCGCGTAGCGGGCCCGGCCGGTGACCTTGGCCACGAGATCCGGCGTCGTGTAATCGGTGCCGACGAGTCGTTCAGCCACTGCGGTGCCCTCCCAGCTTGGACGTACGAGTCCAGGGATTATACGACCCGCGCGGCCGTGGGTGTGGCCCGTCGTGCGATGCTGAACACACTGACATGACCGCCACCGGTGCCGCCGCGCCCCGCGCCTTCTGGAATCGAGAGGCGTTCATTGCCGTGCTGGCCGTGGCCGGCATCGCGGCGCACCTCGTCCTGCGGATCGCAGGCGCCCAGGCGTGGTGGCAGGCCGTGCCGCTCTACGGGGTGCTGCTGCTTGGCGGCGTTCCGCTCGTCTGGGACCTGGCGCGCAAGGCGTTCCGGCGCCAGTTCGGCTCCGATCTGCTGGCCGGGATCTCGATTGTGACGGCCGTGGCGCTTGGCGAGTATCTGGCCGGCGCGTTCGTCGTGCTGATGCTCTCGGGCGGCGAAGCGCTCGAGCACTACGCCGTGGGACGCGCGTCGTCGGTGCTGCAGGCGCTTGCCAACCGGATGCCGGCCCTGGCCCACCGGCGCACCGACGGCCACGTGGAAGACGTGGCGCTCGACGCACTGCGCATCGGCGACCACGTCGTGGTCTTCCCGCACGAGATCTGCCCGGTCGACGGCGAGGTGGTCGACGGTCACGGGGTGATGGACGAGTCGTACCTCACCGGCGAGCCGTTCCTGATGCCGAAGGCCCCGGGCTCATCGGTGTTTTCTGGCGCCATCAACGGCGACAGCGCCCTGACGCTGCGCGCGGTGCGCGCGGCTGTCGACTCGCGCTACGCCCGCATCATGCACGTGATGCGCGACTCGGAGCAGCGGCGCCCGGCGCTGCGGCGGCTCGGCGACCAACTGGGCGCGTGGTACACGCCGGTGGCACTCGCCGGCGCGGGCGCCGCCTGGGCGTGGAGCGGCGACCCGGTGCGGTTCCTGGCCGTGCTGGTCGTGGCCACGCCGTGCCCGCTGCTCATCGCGATTCCAGTGGCCATCATCGGCTCGGTGTCGCTGGCGGCAAAACGCAGCATCGTGATCCGCGACCCCGCCGTGCTCGAGACCATCGACCGCTGCCGCACGATGGTGCTCGACAAGACCGGCACGCTGACCTACGGCCAGCCCTCGGTCACCGAACGGATCTTGGCGCCAGGGTTCGACGACCTGGAGGTACTGAGGCTCGCCGCCAGCCTCGAGCGGTACTCGAAGCATCCGCTGGCGCGGCCCATCCTCGACGCCGCGACCCAGGCGCGCCTCGTCGTCTCGGACGCAAGCGAGCTGCGCGAGCCTCCGGGGCAAGGCATGGAAGGCGTCGTTGCGGGCACGGTCGTGCGCATCTTCGGACGGCGCCAAGCCGAAGCCGCGGGCCACGGCGACGCGCTGCCGCCGCTGGCTTCGGGCCTCGAGTGCGTGGTGCTCGTAGACGGTCGGCTGGCCGCCACCTATCGCTTCCGCGATGCCCCGCGCGAAGACAGCCGCGCGTTCATCGGTCACCTCGGGCCGCGCCATCACCTGGACCGCGTGCTGCTCGTGTCGGGCGACCGCGAGTCGGAAGTGCGCTACCTGGCCGAACACGTGGGCATCACCGAGATCCACGCCGGCTGCACGCCCGAGCAGAAGGTGGCCATCACGCGCGCGGAAGTGGCGCGCGCGCCCACGATCTTCATTGGCGACGGCATCAACGACGCTCCGGCGCTCGTGACCGCCACCGTCGGGCTGGCCTTCGGCCACCAGAGCGAGATCACCGCGGACGCGGCCGGCGCGGTGGTGATGGACACCTCACTCAAGCGGGTCGACGAGTTGCTGCACATCGCGCGCCGCATGCGACGCATCGCCCTGCAGAGCGCGGTGGGCGGCATGGCGCTCAGCGTCGTGGGCATGGGCCTGGCCGCGGCCGGGTGGCTCCCGCCGGTGAGCGGCGCCGTCGCCCAGGAAGTGATCGACCTGCTGGCCGTGCTGAACGCGCTGCGCGCGGCCACGCCGGGCGGCGAGTTGAGCGACTACTAGGCGCCAGCGCCCGGTCTATCATCGGACGATCCAGACGATGTTGAGACGTACCATGCTCCTGACCGTGTCGCTGCTGGCGGCGTGCGCGCCTGCGCCCTCGGCCGGTTCGGACGGTGCGACCGTAGCGGCGCCGAGCGTTCTGCTGGTCACGCTCGATACGTTTCGCGCCGATCGTCTGGGACAGGGCTTCACGCCGACGCTCGACCGCCTTGCGTCGCAGAGCCTGCACTTCACCGAAGCGCGCAGCGTCGCGCCCCTCACCCTGCCGGCGCACGTGTCGATCATGACGGGCCAGCGACCGCCCCGCCACGGCGTACGTCTCAACGGCGCCGTGCGCGACGGCGGCGCCACGACACTTGCGGCACATTTGCGCGCGGCCGGTTATCACACCGGCGCGGTGGTGGGCGCTTTCGTGCTCGACCGGCGGTTCGGTCTCGCTGACGGATTCGACGAATACGACGACGACATCGCGCGGGATCCCGATGCTATGGACACGCTGCACGCCGAACGGCCCGCCGGCCTCGTGGTCGACCGCGCCATCGCGATGCTGG
>JANNEJ010000104.1:0-1693 GCA_031378585.1 Acidobacteriota bacterium
AAGAACGGCGCCACATTCTACGCGCGCACGCGGAGTGCGTCAGCGACCACATTCACACAGATCCGCGGCGAGCTGCATGCGCTCGATGCCGGCATTCCCGTCTATCAGATGAAGACGGTGGAAGGGCAGCTCGACGAGACGCTGCTCACCGATCGGCTCATCGCGATGTTGTCGGCGGGCTTCGGCCTGCTTGCCACCGTGCTCGCGTCGGTGGGGCTCTACGGCGTGATGGCGTTCGTGGTGGCGCGCCGTCGCAAGGAAATGGGGCTGCGGCTTGCGCTGGGCGCCGATCCTGGCCACGTCGTGTGGCTGGTGATGCAGGAAGTGCTCGTGCTGCTCGGCCTTGGTCTGGCCGTGGGTGTACCGGCTGCCATCAGTCTGGGCCGGTTGGTTGGGTCGCAGCTCTACGGCATCCAGCCGAACGACCCGTGGATGGCTCTGACGACGGTGGCTCTGCTGGCACTCGTGTCGGCGGCAGCGGGGTTCATTCCTGCCTACCGCGCCGGCCGTACCGACCCTAATCTGGCACTGCGCTGCGAGTAGCCGGCTGGCCGCGAAGCGCCGGGCGACGCGTGGTATGCTGCGCCCGCCGTCTGCCCATGAGGATCGTGCTCGCGACCGCTCTCGCCGCCATTGCGCTTGGTGCCGCCCCGGCCGGCGACACGTTTGTTGGCACCATCTCCGACAGCATGTGCGCGCTGAGCCACGCGTCGATGCGCATGGGTCCGACAGACGCCGCGTGCACGGATGCCTGCATCGAGGAACACGGCGCCTCGTACGTCCTGGTGGACGCCGACCACGTCTACGGGCTGAGCGACCAGCGCCTGCCGAAAGCGTTTGCCGGTAATGCGGTGACGGTCGTCGGAACGCTCGACGCCAGGACCGGTACGATCACGGTGATCTCGATCGCCGCCAGGTGAGGTCGGCTTACTTCTTGGCGTGCGAGACCAGGAGCGCCGGCAGTGTGTCACATGCCTGGCGCCAGGCGGCCTGGGCCGGCGCTTCGAGTTTTCCGTGGCAGTGCTTGGTCAACCAGTGGACCGCCTCGTCCGGCGTCTCGTGCACGTGGGCGACATGCGAGTCTGCGTTGCCGGTGATCGAGACAATGCTGGTGAGGATGGCCCCCGACTTCAGAAGGCAGACTTCCACGTCGATGATGTGCCCGTCGCCCTCGGTATCGTCCACTTGGTTCTCGCCCAGGGTCCAGCCGTCCTGGCGCACCTGCGGCTGGCCATCCACCAGCAGATGCGAGGTCGGCGCCCCAACAGCCGAGGTGAGGTGCGCCACGAGTGCCGCGGGAAGCGGCCCGAGCGACTGACGACTGGGCTGGGGTTTGGGATTCATGCGCGCGAGTATACCCGCCACCGCATTGAAGGGTGACCCTGGCACGCGCCGAACACGCCCCTGCCGAAACCCGCGCGTTCGCGTGGGTGATAATTGAAGATTGAATTTGCAATTAACTCCTCCACGAGGCTAGACTCTGCATATGGTCGACCGCCTGCTGCGCGGACCGCTGCTCCGCCTGGCCAGACGGCATCCCGTGGTTACGGTGACCGGCCCGCGGCAGTCGGGCAAGACCACGCTCTGCCGTCTGGCGTTTCCGCGCAAGCCCTACGTCTCGCTCGAGCCGCCGGACGAGCGCGATCTGGCGCGCCAGGACCCCCGGGCGTTTCAGGCCCGCTGCCCCCGAGGG
>JANNEJ010000917.1:0-1926 GCA_031378585.1 Acidobacteriota bacterium
ATCGAACTTGATCAACTGGCCGATCACCGTCACGTAGCCGTTGGGCTCCGCCGCCTTCTGCAGGTTCGGCGCGAGCACGAGCACGTCTTTGCCGGTGCTCTTGGTCTTGTCCTGGTCAACCGAAAACGCGGTCTTCGTCAAGTTCGCTTCGACCGCACCGGTCAGCGTGACGTACTCGCCGACGTACTGATCGGGATTCGCGGCGACCGAGCTGGCGGCCACCGGCACGAGCGGCTTGGGCGGCGTATTGGCCGCGGGCGGCGGCGCCTGCCCGCCCTGCCCGGCGGTGTTCGCGGTGAACGCGCTGACAAAGCCGGCAAGCGCAAGGCCTGCCACGGTCATCGTGGATTTCGTGGAACGCTGCATGTTGTAACTCCTGATAGTTCACCCTGCCGACAGGCGCGTCCCGGCACGGGTCCCGAACCGTCACATTGTAACGCAGTGGGGCAGGGCCAATTGAAGGCTCATCTGTGTCATCGTTACGCGAACACGGGAGGTCCAATGCGGATCAAGTCGTCTCTATTTGTAACCATGATTCTGGCCGGCGCGACCCTCACGCAGGCCCAGGCGCCTGCGCCGCAGGGCGATCGGCGTGTCGCGTCGGTCAACACGGCACCGCGTGTCGACGTCACCGCCATGGCTCGGCCGATCGATATGCACGACAGCGTCTGGATCGAAGATCTGACGATGCTGGAGGTGCGCGATTTAATTAAGGGCGGCAAGACGACCGCGTTGATCCTGACCGGCGGTATTGAAGAGAACGGGCCGTTCCTCACCACCGGCAAACACAACAACGTCTTGAAGGCGACCGGCGAATCAATTGCGCGCGCCCTCGGTCACGCGCTGGTCGCGCCCATCGTCACGCTCGAACCCGGCAATCCGCTGCGGCCGAACCTGTCGCCCGGCACCATCGTGCTGTCGCAGGGCACCTATAGGGCCGTGCTCACCGACATGGCCAACAGCCTGAAGACGCAGGGCTTCAAAGACGTGGTGCTGCTTGGCGACAGCGGCGGCAACCTGAACCCGATGAAGGAGGTGGCCGAGACCGTGAACGCGGCCTGGGCCGGATCCGGCGCGCGGGTGCACTTCATCCCCGAGTACTACAACTACGCGGACGTGGAAGCCTTCGAAGAACGTGAACTCGGCATCCACGAGACGATGGAAGGCCTGCACGACGACTACTACATCTCGGCCATCATCGCCACCGTGGACACCGACGCCATCCGCATGCCCGAGCGCGTGAAGGCGGGGAAGTTCGTGATCAACGGCGTGCCGCTGGCCCCCATCGAGAAGACGATTGCCAACGGCAAGAAGATGGTCGAGTTCCGCACGCAGGTCACGGTCGCGGCGATCCGGAAGTCGATGGCGAAGTAGCATGAGCGTGCCCGTCGACGTCCTTCGCACGCATCTGCGCTATACCACCTGGGCGTCGGCGCGCATCGTCGACGCGGCGTCGAAGCTCACGCACGAGGAGCTGACGCGCGACTTCAAGAGCGCCGACACGCACGTGCTCGGAACGCTCGCGCACATCTATGCGGCCGACCGCGCCTGGCTCGGCCGCATCCAGGGAGAGCCGCCGACGGTGTTCCTCGATCCCGAGGTGGACATCCGCCTGACCGTGCTGCAACACGACTGGCCCGCGTTGCTCGGCCGGTGGCAGGCCTGGGCGGACGGGCTGCAGGACCCGTCAGCGTGTGCGTCGTACCAGGATCTGCAGGGGCATCCGCATTCGACGCCGCTCTGGCAGATCGTGCTGCACGTCGTGAACCACGCCACGCACCACCGCGGTCAGGCGTCGGCGATGATCCGCGCGATGGGCCACGTGCCGCCACCGCTCGATCTGATCCGCTACTACCGCGCGATGGGCAGCTAGCGGTCTGACATCGAGCTGGCGTCGAGAATCGTCGTGACGGCGCCCACGGAACG
>JANNEJ010000108.1:0-5345 GCA_031378585.1 Acidobacteriota bacterium
CCTCGCGATCGAAACGCGCGAGCCGATCGGCATCACTCGCAAAGATTCTCGGGAGAATCTTGATCGCGACATCGCGGCCCAGCGTGGCGTCGCGGGCGCGGTAGACCTCACCCATGCCACCGGCGCCGATCCACGACGTGATCTGGTACGGGCCCACGTGCTGGCCTGCCAGGCGCCTCGCCCCCGTGTCCGCGAGCAGCACGGCCGGCGTCTCGAGAAAGCTCTTGGCGTGCGTCTCCGACGCCAGCAGCGACTCCACCTCGCGGCGCAGTGCCTCGTTGCCGCCGCACGCCTCGGCCAGGTACGCCGCGCGCAGGTGGACCGGCAACGCTCGCGCGTCTGCGAACACCTCTTTCAAGCGGGGCCAGTGGTCAGGGGGGAGCGTCACGTGCCCAGCATTCTACGCCCGGCGGGCGGCAGGATCGTTCGGGACGCGGCCACTCCTTCCGACTCAACCGGGGCCCCCGCCGCGCGGACTCTGCGCGGTGGGGTGGACGCTTCGGTTCGGCCTGGCGCGACGTTCTGCCGCGGAGTGGAACAGCACCCGAGACCACGGAGGACCGCCAGAACGGCCGGTCCTCAAATTTCGCCGTCAGGAGTGGCCGCGCCGCTCCTGCTGCCGCTTGTCGCGTGCGGTATCGTCAGTCGCGTGATGACATCCTACAGGCGTCACTGCCAGCGCCGATACGCTCGGCATCGGACACCGGCACCGCCAGGTAGGGCCGCTTCTTCGGGAGACAACCGGCGTTCCGCTTCAGCCTCGACGCGGGCTCGTATAGAGCCATCGCCCTGGCTCATCTGCCCCGGCCTTCGGCCGTGCGTTCCCCATCGCCTCTCTCTTCTGAACGCGAGCTAGGGAGACCGCGGCGGAAAGCAGGGTCGCGAGGTCAGGGCATCTGTGCGACGATGCGGCGTGATTCGCGCAACCTACCTTCGAACGGACGGGCGATGAGCGACATCCTGTCGGCGCTCGCCACGCTCTATCCGCCCGATCGCCTGCTCACGCGCGCCGCCTCGCTGGCGTCGTACGAGAGCGACGGCCTGACGGCGTTCCGCACGCGCCCCCTCGCGGTCGTGCTGGCCGAGACGAAAGCGGACGTGGTCGAGACGGTGCGCCTGTGCCACGCGGCCAGCGTGCCGTTTGTGGCCCGGGGTTCAGGCACGAGCCTGTCGGGCGGTTCGGTGCCGCTGGCCGACGGCATCGTCATCGCGCTCAACCGCATGAATCGCATTCTGCGGCCCGCCCCGGTCGACCGCGTGGCGGTCGTGGAGCCGGGCGTGATCAACCTCGACATCTCGGCCGCGGCCGAGCCGCACGGGCTGTACTACGCGCCCGATCCGTCGAGTCAGTCGGTGTGCACCATCGGTGGCAACGTGGCGTTCAACTCGGGCGGCGCACACTGCTTCCGTCACGGCATGACGGCCAACCACGTGCTCGGCATCGAAGCCGTGCTGCCCGACGGCGAGGTCGTGCGCCTTGGCGGCGACAGCGTGGAAGACGTCGGCCCCGATCTGACCGGCCTCTTCGTGGGCTCGGAGGGCCTGTTTGGCGTAGCCCTTGAGATCACGGTACGGCTGATCCCGCGTCCTGAGGCGTATCGGACCGTGCTCGCGTCGTACGCGTCGCTGCAAGCGGCGGGCGATGCCGTCACGCGCATCATCGCGGCCTGGTTGCTGCCGGGCGCAATGGAGATCATGGACCGCCTGGCCATCGAGGCTGCTGAGGCCGCCGTGCACGCCGGCTATCCGCGGGATGCCGCGGCCGTGCTGCTCGTGGAACTCGAGGGCGAGCAGGCGCAGGCGGATTCGGAGCTCGCGCGTCTGCGGGCCGTGCTCGAGCAGTCCGCGCCGACACATATCCGCGTGGCGCAGACCGCCGACGAGCGGGCGCTGCTTTGGAAGGGCCGCAAGTGCGCGTTCTCGGCCGTGGGCCGGATCAGCCCCGACTTCATCGTGCAGGACGGGGTGGTGCCACGCACGAAGCTTGGCGACGCGCTCGTGGCCATCGAACAGCTATCGGCGCAGCACGGCCTTCGTGTCGCCAACGTGTTCCACGCGGGTGACGGCAACCTGCATCCGTTGATCCTGTACGACGGTCGCGAGCATGGTCAGCTCGAGCGCGCCGAAGCGCTGGCCACCGATATTCTTCGGCTGTGTATCCGTCTGGGCGGGTCGATCACGGGCGAGCACGGCGTGGGCCTCGAGAAACGCGCGTTCCTGCCCGAGATGTACGCGCCCGAAGACATGGCGTTCATGCAGCGCCTGCGGCAGGCCGTCGACGGCCGCGCCGTGGCCAACCGCGGCAAGATGCTGGAGGTGCCGGCGTGACCCCTGGCCCGGCGCTGTCTCCCGCCTCGGTCGACGAGCTGCAGCAGGTGGTGGCCGCGTCGATGCCAGCCCCGATGCGCGTGGCGGGCGCAGGCACGAAGGCGAGGACGACAGCTGAAGACGGCGCGCAGGTGCTGGACCTGCGGCGCCTGTCTGGCATCATCAGCTACAACCCGGCCGAGTGCGTGTTCACCGCGCTGGCGGGCACGCCCGTGGCCGACATCGACGGCGCACTGGCAGCCCACAGCCAGTACCTGCCGTTTGACCCGACCCACGTGCGCGCTGGCGGCACCATCGGCGGCACCGTGGCGTCGGGTCTCAGTGGTTCCGGCCGCTATCGCTACGGCGGCGTGCGCGACTTCATCATCGGCGCGCGCGTGGTGGATGGCCAGGGACGCCTTATTGCCAGCGGCGGGCAGGTCGTGAAGAACGCCGCGGGCTTCCTGACGCACCACGCGTTGGTCGGCAGCGCCGGGCGCCTTGGCGCGATTGCCGAGGTGACGTTCAAGGTCTTTCCGCGGCCTGAAGCGCGGGTCACGCTGCGCGCGCGGTGCGCGTCTGTGACCGAGGCCGTAGCGGCGCACGAGCGACTGCGCGCGACGGCGATGGACGTGGAGGCGCTCGACCTCGAGGTGCCGGCTGGGGCCGGCCACGCAACGGTGTGGGCGCGCC
Source organism: Acidobacteriota bacterium (assembly GCA_031378585.1). Taxonomy (GTDB): domain Bacteria; phylum Acidobacteriota; class Vicinamibacteria; order Vicinamibacterales; family UBA2999; genus CADEFD01. The sequence continues at coordinate 3,001 of JANNEJ010000108.1, forward strand.
TGGCGGGCGCCGCCGACGCGTTGCCCGCACGCGTGGCCCGCGCCCAACGCGTGCTCGCGGGCGCCGCGGAGGCGCTGGAGCCGCTGGAGCACGGGGACGAGCAGCGCGTCTGGAGCGATGCGGCTGAGCTGACCTGGGCCGCCGGCGCGGTGGCCGTCGTGAAGGTGCCGACGACGCCGGCGCGACTTCTCGACGTCGTGGGCGCGCTCGGCGCGCTCGGTGCCTGTCGCGCGCAATGCGGCGGCGCGGTGCTGCTGCTGGCCACGACGCAGCCAGTCGACGCCGTGCACGGACTGCTGGCACGCCACGGCTGGCGCGGCGTGGTCGCATGCGGCGCGTCGTCCGGGCGCCTGCTGGGCACGGCCACGCCGCACGCATTCTCCGCGCGCGTACGCCACGCGCTCGACCCCGATCAGCGGTTCCACTAGCCGTCTAGCGGCGCCATGCAGCATCAGATTCCTGTGAGCACGCTTGGACCGCACGGCCGCACGATGGCCAACGCCGTCTCGTCGTGCGTGCACTGCGGCTTCTGCCTGCCGGCGTGCCCGACCTACCGCGTACTGGGCGAAGAGATGGACTCGCCTCGCGGCCGCATCGTGCTCATGAAAGAAGTGCTCGAGGGCGGGCTCACGCTCGACGAGGCGGCGCCGCATCTGGACCGCTGCCTGGGGTGCCTGGCGTGCGAGACCGCATGTCCGTCCGGGGTGCCGTACCGCGATCTCATCCAGCCCTTCCGCGCGAAGCTCGTGGCCAACCGGTCGTCGTGGGCGCGCGTGCGGCTGCAGGGGCTGCTGCGGGTCATGGAATCGCCGCGGCTGTTCCGCCTTGCCGCGCATGCCGGGGCCGTGGTGCGCCCGCTGGCGACGGTGGCACCGGCGTCGTTGCGCACGATGTTGAACCTCCTACCCGACGCCTTGCCTTCGCCAGGGGTCGTACCGGCACTGACCCCGGCGCGTGGTCCGCGACGCGGACGTGTGGCGCTGATGACCGGCTGCGTGCAGAGCGTGCTGCGCCCAGGCATCACCGGCGCGGCGATCCGCGTGCTGACCGCCAACGGCGTCGAGACGCTGGTGCCGCCGGATCAAGGCTGCTGCGGTGCCCTGGCCTGCCACGTGGGAGACGAGGCGCGGGGCCTGGCGCTGGCCGACGCGCATCGCGCGCGCTTCCCCACCGACGTCGATGCCGTGCTGACCACGGCCGCCGGCTGCGGGTCGGCGATGAAAGACCATCATCGCGGCGGACCGCCCGTGTTCGACGTGCTCGAGTACCTCGACCAGGTCGGGTTGGCCGGCGCCCCCCGGCTCGAGGCGCCCTTGCGCGTGGCCTACCAGGACGCGTGCCACCTGGCGCACGCCCAGCAGATCACGAGCGCCCCCCGAAGACTGCTGCAGGCCGTCGGGCAACTCACGCTCGTGCCGCTTGCCGACAGCGGCATCTGCTGCGGCTCGGCTGGCCTCTACAACATCGAACAACCGGTACTCGCGGCTGAGTTGGGCGCTCGCAAGGCCGCAGCTCTCATCGCGACCGGCGCGGCGCTTGTGACCACCGCCAACATCGGCTGCCTGACGCAGCTGCAGGCCTCGCTCGCCGCGGCCCGCCACCCGGTGCCAGTCGTACACGTCGTCGAACTGCTCGACATGGCGTATCGCGGGGCTGCCGGGCCACAATAGGCCACCCTCATGCGAGTACAACTCGACTACGGCAGCGACGGTCTCAGCGTCGACCTTCCCGAAGAGCGCACCGTGGTCGTGGCACCGCGTCACTCGCCAGCGCTGACCGACCCGGCGGCCTCCCTGCGCGAGGCCTTGCGGCACCCGATGGCTGGCCCGCCGCTGGCGTCGCTCGTGCGGGCCGGCGACCGCGTGGCCATCTCGGTCTGCGACATCACGCGCGCCCAGCCGCGCCAGTTGATGCTGGAGGCGGTCTTCGCGGAGCTGCCGCACGTGACGCCGGCAGACGTCGTCATCCTGGTGGCCACCGGCACGCATCGCGCCAACACCCGCGACGAGCTGGTGGCCATGCTCGGCGCCGACATCGTCGACCGCTACGCCGTGGTGAACCACGACAGCCGCGACGACGCGTCGCTGGCGCGGGCCGGCTCGACCAGCTCGGGCGTGCCCATCTGGCTGAACCGCCAATGGCTCGACGCGGCCGTGCGGATCACGACGGGCTTCGTGGAGCCGCATTTCTTTGCAGGATTCAGCGGCGGCCCCAAGATGGTCGCGCCAGGGCTGGCTGGCCTCGAGACCGTGCTCGCACTGCACGACGCCAGGCACGTGGGGCATCCCAAGGCCACATGGGGAATCACCGAGGGCAACCCGATTCACGACGACGTGCGCGAGATC
>JANNEJ010000952.1:0-2438 GCA_031378585.1 Acidobacteriota bacterium
GTATCGGGATCGCCGTGCAGCGCCCAGCCGAGCGTCGCGCCGACCACCCCCAAATAGCCGAGGTAGACACCTCGCAGCGGGCGTGACTCGGGGCGATTGAAGTCGAGCGACAGGAAGCGTCCGCCCGGAGCCAGGACACGCACGATCTCGGCGACCGCCTGATCAAGGTCGGGCACGTTGCGCAGCCCGTAGCTGGTCGTCACAATCGTGAAGGCGCCAGGTGGAAACGGCAGGGCCGCCATGTCTCCGGTCGTCCAGGTCACGCGCGGTGTCCCCTCACTTGTCTGCTTGGCCTGCGCCAGTTGCAGCATCCGGTGCGTCACGTCGAGGCCCGCGACCACCGCGCCCTTGGCCGCCAGCGCGTAGGCGAGGTCGCCCGTGCCGGTCGCCAGATCGAGCGCGCGCTCACCGGGCTGCACCGCGGCCTGCGCAATCAGCCGGCGCTTCCACCGCCGGTCCATCCCGTACGAGAGCACACGCGTGATGAGATCGTAGCGGTCGGCAATGACGGCAAAGAGGCGGCGCACGTGACGCCGCTTGGCCTCAGGTGATTCAAACGCGGACGACAGCGCACCGCTCACCCGTCGACGGTACACCGAATTCTGCGCGCGCCGGCGATCAGCCCGTGCCCATCCCCATCACGAGCCGCCAGGCCTGCGCCACCACGAAGCACAACACGAACCCCATGACGAGGGGCAGCAGTGCCGACACGGTGGTCCACTTCACGCTGCGCGTCTCTTTCCAGATCGTGTAGATCGTCGTAGAACAGGGGTTGTGGACCAGGCTGAAGAGCATGAGGCTCACGGCCGTGAGCAGCGTCCACCCGCCCGCTTTCAACACCGCCGCGGTGTCGGTCGTGGAGTCGAGCTCGAACATCACCCCGGCACCCTCCCCGACGCCCGGCGTGCCGGTGACGAGCACGGTCAACATCAGGATCGTCGGCACGACGATCTCGTTGGCGGGAATCGCGACGATGTACGCCAGCAGGATCACGCCCGACAATCCCAGCACCAACCCAAACGGCTGCAACGCGTTGACGATCCAGGCGGCCAGACTGGCATCACCAAACGGGATGTTCGACACCAGCCAGATCACGGCGCCGGCCGGCAAGGCAAAGACCACCGCGCGCCAGAGCACGTAGAGCGTGCGATCGATGAGCGAGGTGTAGAGCGTGGCCAGCACGCGCGGCGGCCGGTACGGCGGCAGCTCCAGACTGAAGGCCGACACCTCACCCCGCAGCAGCGTGCGCGAGAGCAGCCACGACGTGGCGAAGGTCAGCACCACGCCGAACACGGCCACGCCCACCACTGCCAGCGCCGAGATGAGGCCAGCCCAGTGCGCCGGCACCGCGCCACCGACGAAGATCGTGGCAACGAGAATCTGCGTGGGCCACCGTCCGTTGCAGATGGCGAAGTTGTTCGTGATGATCGCGATGAGCCGCTCGCGCGGGCTCTCGATGATGCGGGCGGCGACCACGCCGGCGGCGTTGCAGCCCCAGCCCATGGCCATCGTGAGCGCCTGCTTGCCGTGCGCACCGGCGCGCCGGAACGTGCGGTCCAGGTTGAAGGCCACCCGCGGCAGGTAGCCGAAGTCCTCGAGCAGCGTGAAGAGCGGAAAGAAGATCGCCATGGGCGGCAACATCACGCTCACCACCCAGGCGGTGGCGAGATACATGCCGTCGATGACGAAACCCGAGAGCCACCACGGCAGACCGAGGGCGGCGGCGCCCGATCGCAGCAGCGGCACGGTCATGTCGATGAGCAATGTGGCGAGCATCTTCGAGGGCACGTTGGCGCCGGCAATCGTGAGCCAGAACACGCCCGTGAGCATGGCCAGCATCATCGGCACGCCCCACAGCCGGCTCGTCACGAGGTTATCGATGGCGCGATCGAGGTCGAAGCGGCGGCCGCCGGCGGCGCGCGTCACTGCCCTATCGGCAATCCGCGCGGCCTCGGTGTAGACCGCCTCCATCAGCGACTGATGAAATTCGGAGCCCACCTGCCAGCGCAGCTGCGAGGCCAGCTCGAGCACGGCGTTCACGGCGTCGGGACCTGGGACCGACGCTGGCGGCGGGGCCGGCGCGCCTGGAGCCGCCGGCGTCTGATTGAGATCGCCGAGTTCGCCGGCCCGCATCGCCGACTGGATACGTTCGTCGCCGTCGAGCAGGCGCAGCGCGACCCACTGGGCGTTGGGCAGGTGCGGATGCAGTTCGCGCACGGCCTCGCCCAGGCGCGTCACGGCGCGCTTCAAGGCCGGCGATTGCTCGCCGACCCGGTGCGGCGCGCCGGTCACCTCGCCGCGCGCCACTTCCGCAATCGCCTGCATCAGTTCCGGTAGCCCCTCGTCGTAGCGCGCCGCGGTTGCTACGACGCGTACGCCGAGGTCGCGCGCCAGCCGGCGCGAGTCGACGTCGATGCCACGACGGCGGGCTTCGTCCA
>JANNEJ010000980.1:0-1643 GCA_031378585.1 Acidobacteriota bacterium
CACGTCGCCCTCGACAAACTGCCGGCCGGCGGCGCGCAGCAGGTGCGCGCGGGCCAGATCCGGGCGCGCGAGCAAAAGCGCCATCACGTCCTGCAACTGATCGCGGAAGCCGAAGGCGCCGCCCGGCTGGTAGTATCCGCCCCGCGTCCACAGCCGGCAACTGACGGTCTGATAGAGCAGCCACCGGTTCACCAGCGCGTCGAAGGAGTCGTCGGGCGTGCGCACGACGACGGCGTCAAGCAGCGCGTTCCACGTCACATGCTGGCGCGCCAGCGCGAGCTCGGCCGCGTCCACGCGTCCGTGCCTGGCGATCAGTTCACGCGCGTGCGCCCGGTTGGTGCCTTGTCCCAACAGGAAGACCACGGTGTGCTGCTCGCCGGGTTGCAGCTCGCACCGCACCTGCAATGCCGCACAGGGATCCAGCCCCGCACCGACCGTACCCGCCAGCGTCTCGTGGGCCAGCGCCTCCGGCGCCGTCACGCTGCCGTTTCTTCCGATGAACGATCGCCGGTCGCCGGTGACCGACGCCGGTGCGTCGCTGGCGTGTGCGAAGGCCACGTGCGTGCCGAAGGCGTGGTTGTAGGCGTTCCTGGCGCAGACGGCGCCCGTGTCGAGGTCGACCTCAGTCACCACATGCAGGTGCTGGCCATCTCGCGGCGGACCGAGTACCCACTCGTTGTAGGCATAGAGGCTGAGCACGCGCCGCGCGTGGCCGTCATTCGTGATGGTAAGGCGCGAAAACTTCACCGGGTCCTCGGCATCGACGAACACGTCGAGCTCGTGCGTCATGCCGTGGACGACGCGGGAGAACTGCGTCAACCCCGCCCGGTGCAAGACCACGACACGATCGGCCGGCCGGCGAGGCAGCGGCCCCGGGGTCGGTGACCAGCACTCGCCGGTCTCGTCGTCGCGGATGAACAGGGCTTCCGAGGTGGGGTCGCTGATGGGGTCGTTGGCAAACGGGGTGAGCCGGTTCTCCCGGCTGTTCCCGCACCACGTGTGCGCTGCTCCCGAGGCCGTGACCACCGTGCCGAAGGTCGGGTTGGCAATGACGTTCACCCAGGGCATCGGCGTCTCCGCCGTGCCGTCGAGCGCCACCGCGTAGGTGCGACCAGCGTCGGCAAATCCGCCGAGGTGATTGGCGAGCGTCAGTGCCGGCACCGGCACAGGTGGCGACGCGGCATCCGCGCGCCGGGACAGCGTCGGCACGAGCGGTGCTTCGAGCACTCTTGCCGGGTCCGGCCGGTCGAGCTGCGTCCGCAGATCGCCGGCATCGCCGCGCACCACGGCGGCGGCCACCGTCTGCAGCAGGACGCAGTCGGCCCGTCCCACCCGATCGGACCGGAGCAGATAGGCGCCGCCCGGCCGGTGCTGCCACGCGCTCCACGGCCCGTCGTCGAGTACGGCGGTGAGCTGTCCGTGCATGTCGTCAAGGTAGCTGGTGGCGTGCTCGTTCACGATCACGACATCCGCGCTCAGGCCCTTCAGGCGCCAGTATTCCTGCGCCTGCAGCACCTGCCGCACGAGCGCCACGCCCGAGTCGCCGGTGACACGTAGGAGCAGGATCGGCAAGTCCCCCGAGATGGCGTGCGGCCACAGGCCAGGCTGTCCGAGTTCGTTGGCGCCGATCACGGCCGGATCGG
>JANNEJ010000014.1:0-6535 GCA_031378585.1 Acidobacteriota bacterium
GACAGCGGTGTGTCATAGGGTTCCTACGGCGTGGGCGACGTCTGGATCACGAAGGGCAGCTCCACCTCGTGTGGTTCGCCCTGCATCGAGTACGAGATCTTCACATACGCGCCGTCGCCCACGACCGGGCGGCCCGAGGCCAGCCACGACTCGCCGGTGTCGTCGATGGCAAGCGCGAGCACTTCGGCGGGCTCACCCTCGCGCGTGACGACCATCGTGACGCCGCTGGCGACCGACGCGGGCAGCTCGGCCCGCACCGGGTCGCTGAACCACACACGGTGCTTGCCATCGCGCGAGAACACCACTTCGTAGTGCATGTCGCCGTTCATGAGCACCATGCCGCCCTTGTGCGGCGAGTGATCGCCGTGCGGCGCCGTCAGGCCCTGGTGCTGTGGATCGGCTGAAGCCGTGGCGGTTGTAACGGCCTGGGCGACCGGCTGCTCCGGAGGAGAGGAGCAGCCAGCCGCCAGCAGGACGCCGGCAAGCAGTGTCGCGTAGCGCATGATCGAGGTCGAGAGGTCGACGCGTGGCTACGGAAGCTGCTTGTAGATGATGGCCATGTTGTCTTTGGCCCGGGTCACCACGTAGTCCTTGAACTTCGCCGGCAGGACCAGCTCAGCGGCGGCCTGCTCGGAGGTCTTGCCGGCCTTCTTGGCCGCCTGCGCCGCGCCGAGCACCGCGCGGTTGAACTCGCCGTAGTCCACGAAGTCTTGCCACGCCATCACCGTGCTATGGCCGGGAATGACCGTGTCGACGTTCTTGATGCCGGCGGCTACCTTGGCCAGCGTCTCGGGATACGCCACGCCCGAGCCGCCGTTGTTCACGTCGAGCAGCGGCATGCCCTTCGACGCAAACGCGTCGCCTGCGTGCATCGTGCGCAGATTCCGGAACACGACGAAGCTGTCGCCGTTGGTGTGCGCGGCGCCGAAGTAATACAGGTCGATGGCGTCGGTGCCGCCAAGCACGGTCATCTTGTCGGTGTAGGTCTTGTCCGGGAACGCCTGCTTCTTCGTGCCGTCGGCAAACGCCGGCATCTTCGCCATGCTGAGCGACACGTTGGCATGCGCCACGATCTCGACGCTGGCGGGGAAGTACTCGTTGCTGCCCACGTGGTCGCCGTGGGTGTGCGTGTTGATGATGTGCGTCACCGGCTTGTCGGTGACCGTCTTCACCTTGTCCATGATGGCCTGGCCCCAGTTGGCCAGCTTCGTGTCCACGAGCACCACGCCGGTGGCCGTGACGAACACGGCGGTGTTGCCGCCGCCGCCCGTGACCATGTACAGGTTGTCCTTCACCTTCTCGATGCCGGCCACGTTCGGGCCGGTCGCTGGCTGCTGCGCCACGAGTCCACGAGTTGCCAGCGTCGCCAATGCCACGCCCATTACCGCCGACAAGACCACGCTGCGCTTCATTGCCATCCTCCAGGGAAGAACACGCGCTGGATGAACCAGTAGGCTCCCGCCAGCGCCACGACCACAGAGCCTACCATCGCCAGCCGCGATCCCGCGAGTGGCGCGCGCCGGCGGATCCAGGCCAGCAGCGTGGCCACCGGTAGCACGAACGCCAACTGCCCCAGCTCCACGCCCAGGTTGAACCCGAAGAGCGACCAGCCCAGGGCTTCACGCGGCAATCCGAACTCGCGCAGCACCGAGGCGAAGCCAAACCCGTGCACCAGGCCAAAGAGTCCCGCCATCCACGGCCGCAGGTCGCGCGTGGCGGGCGGCGCGGGTCCCAGCTCGGCGCGTGCCGCTCCGCCGCCCCCGACGAGCAGGTTGTCCACGCCCACGAGCACGACGCTCAGGGCGATCAGCGGTTCGATGAGCTGCCCCGGCGGCGTGACCAGGCCAAGTGCTGCCAACGACAGCGTCACCGTGTGGCCAATCGTGAAGGCCGTCACGATCAGCCCCAGGCGCTTCAGCGACCCGCCCACGAGCAGCAGGCCCAGCAAGAAGAGCAGGTGGTCGGGCCCAATGGCGATGTGGTACGCGCCCGCCGGTACGAACGTGCCGAGCACCGCGCCAATGCCCTGCCAGGAGCCTGCGTAGTAGGTGAAGGTGGAATGACGGGCGTCGAGGATGGCCTGCTGGCGCAGCGCGTCGCCCTCGTAGACGTTCACGAACGTCTGGTGATTCTCGTCGTAGGGAAAGAGCGTGGCGTCGAGGTCGATGCGGCCGGGCGTGCCGGGCGGCTCGATGCGCACCGAGAACTGCAGGCCCTGCCGGTCGGGCACGGGCGTGATGTCGCCGAGCGTCACCACCGCGTCGCGGCCATCGAGCTTCAGGTGCAGGCGCCTTGTGAGCGCCTCGATGAGCGCTGGGCCATAGCGCCGCGCCACGGCCGGGTCGAGCAGCGCGTCGGCGTCGGTCAGCGTGAGTTCGTAGGCGGCGTCGAGGTCGTGCACTGTGAGCGTGCCCGTCACGACGCCGTTAGCCAGGCGCAGATCGAGATAGCTGAACGGGGCCGGGTGGGCAAACGCCGCATCGGCCCAGAGCGCGATCACGAGCGCCGCCAGGGCGCGGATTGCGATACTCACTGCGGACACGAGTGTATATGGCTCGGGGTGCCCGAAGGCCCTGTCGCTCGGGTCGGCGTGACCCGGGCGCTTGACTCCGGCCGGCCTTGCCGGATAATTGGGGCGCAGTTCCGGGCGTCACGTGCTTCCCGATCCGTACACCGCGCTTGCCGCGGCCACCCTGCTCTTTGCCGCACTCTCGATGTGGCAGCCGCGTTGGGCGATGTCGGTGCTCCTCGTGTTCTTGCCGTTCTTCACCCAGCACCCCGGCACCACCCTTGCCAGGTGGCTGGTTCTACTCGTGGCCACGATCGAGCTCACCTACCTCTTCCGCGCACGGCCGTCCTGGAAGCGCACCTGGACCGCCATCTCCGGCCAGCCCCTGCTCCTCGTAAGCGCGGCATTCGTTTGCGCCGCGTTCCTCAGCCTCAGTTCGCTCCCTCTCTCCGACATCTGGCGTGAGCATGCGGCGGCTGCGACTGGGCTGCCCTTGTCGGCGTGGCCGGGGAAGCTGCTCGACTGGATGCGCCTGCCAGAGGTGAGACCCGAGTTCTCGATCACGTCGGCCGTGCTGACGCTTCAGGGCTTCCTCCTCGCGCTCATTGTGTGGCGGCAGACCAGAGCCTCGACCGAGACGGCCGTGCAGTTTGCGACGGCTCTCACGCTCGGCATGGTCGTGTTCGTCGCTGCCGGGCTGCTCGAGGTTGCCGGCGTGGTGAGCCTGGAGCCGCTGCGGGGCACAGAGCTCGTGGCGTACAGGGTCGGCGCGTTGCAGTCGGCGTCTGGCAACCCAGGGTGGTTCACTGAGTACCTCGTGTACACCTTGCCGTACGCGCTCGTGTTGCTGGCCGGGCGGAAGGCGGCAGGTCTGGGGCTCGTGCTGCTGGCCGGCGTCATCGCGCTCACGGCTTTCGCGCTGCTCGTCGGCTTTCAGCGTGGCGGCTGGGTGTCCGGTACGCTCGTGATCCTTTACATCGCGGCCTCGGTGCCACGCCTGCTCAATCATCGCGGCGCCCCGGGTCTCGTGACGCGGCGACAGGTGAGAAGTGCGGTGGCGCTTGTGGCGGTAGTGGCCCTGGTCGTGCCGGCCGGGTTCTGGTTGTGGACGGCGAGAGACGGCGCGGGCGGCGCGCGGCTCGACCGAGGGGCGTACGTCGGTCGCCTGAAGTCGATCGCGGGTGGCGACCGGTTGGCCTACCTGGACGCTGGCGTGAGAATCGCGGTGCTGCATCCGATCCTGGGCGGCGGCCACGAGTCGTTTGCGTACCGGTATGGCATGTACTTCCAGAGCCCAGGCGGCCCCTACCAGCAGTCGCAGGTACACGTGCCAGATCCCGCGAGCGCGCACAGCGTCTACGTCCAGACGCTGACCGGCACTGGTGGGGCTGGACTGGCCTTGCTCGTCACGCTATTCGTCCTGGCGGCCTGGACCACCGTCTGTGGGCTCCGCGTCTCCGTCACGGATGAGCGCCGTCGGGTGGTGCTGATGGCCAGCAGCGGGTCGCTCCTTGGCGTCGCGTGCTATGGGCTCGTGCAGGAGGTGTTCTACATCCACGCCTTACGGCTGCTCTTCTTCGCTGGCATTGGCATGCTGGCTGGCGCGGCCGCTGACGGGCCCGTCTGGCCGCCGCGCGCGGGTCGGACGCTGTGGCTCGCGCTCGCCACGACGTTTGCCGTACACCTCGGGTACGAGCACGCGTGGCCCGGCCCAGGCCGGTTATTGATCTCTGGCGACCCGACGGGTGTCTACGGCGAAGAGCCGGGGCCGCGCGACACGCCCTTCGAGTGGACCACGAACTGGGCGACCTGGCCCGTGCCGAGCGGCGCGACGGGCTATTCACTCCAAGTGCGGTCGCTCGCGCCGTTCCAACAGGAGGTGGAGCTGCAGCCCTGTCATGGCCGGAGTACGCGCGTAACGCTCTCCGACCACGCGTGGCATCCCATCGAAGGAACGTTTGACGGTTGCGGCCCAGGCGATCGCCTGCATCTGCACGTCGCGCCGGCCTGGCGTCCGCCCCGCGACGGCAGGCTGCTGGGCGTGATGACCGCCGGCCTGAAATTTCTGCGGCCGTCCGCAGGAGGGGGATAGGATACCGTCATGCGCGTTTCAATCACCGCCCTCCTCATGCTCGTCCCCGCGCTCGTTGCGGGGCAGACGAAGGACCCGGCACTGGTGGCCAGGGCCAAGGGCATTCACGAACGCGTGATCGCCCTCGACACGCACAACGACATCAACCCGCGCGACTTCACCAAGGGGCGCAACTACACGCAGCGCCTCGACAACCAGGTGAACCTGCCGAAGATGGAAGAAGGCGGGCTCGACGCCTCGTTCTTCATCGTCTACGTGGGCCAGGGGCCGCTCACGCAGGCCGGCTACGACAAGGCGTACGGCGAGGCGATCGAGAAGTTCGACGCCATCCACCGGCTCGCCAAGGAGATTGCGCCGGGTCGCATCGGCCTGGCGCTGACCGCTGACGATGTGCGGTCGATTGCGAAATCCGGCCGCAAGGTGGCGCTCATCGGCGTGGAGAACGCCTACTCGGTGGGCACCGACCTCACGCGCATCAAGGCGTTTCACGATCGCGGCGCCCGCTACATGTCGCTGGCCCATAACGGTCACAGTCAGTTCGCGGACTCGAACACCGGCGAGCGTGACGGCAAGTGGCTGCACAACGGCCTGAGCGAGCTGGGCAAGCAGGCCATCGCCGAGATGAACCGCTGGGGCATCATGGTCGACATCTCGCACCCCTCGAAGCCGGCCAACCTGCAGGCGATTGCGCTGTCGAAGGCCCCGGTGATCGCGTCGCATTCCGCCGCACGCGCCCTGGCCGACCACAGCCGCAACCTCGACGACGAGCAGTTACTGGCGCTGAAGGCCAATGGCGGCGTCGTGCAGACGGTGGCGTTCGACAGCTACGTGAAGATCAAGCCGCCCGATTCGCCCGAGCGCGCGGCGGCCTTGGCCAAGGCACGTGCCGGCATGGCCCCCGGTGGCCCCGGTGAGATGACCGACGCGGCACGCGCGCAATTCCGCGCCCGCATGGCGGAGGTGGACAAACAGTTCCCACCCGCGCCGATGGCCACCGTGGCCGACTTCGTGAATCACATCGACTACATCGTGAAGAAGATCGGCATCGACCATGTGGGCATCTCGTCGGACTTCGACGGCGGTGGCGGCGTGGCCGGATGGAACGGCGCCGACGAGACGTTCAACGTCACGCTGGAACTGGTGAAGCGCGGCTACACCGAAGAGCAGATCGGCAGGATCTGGAGCGGCAACCTGCTGCGTGTGATGGCGGATGTGGAGCGCGTGGCCAAAGAGATCCAGGCGGGGAAGCGGTGAGTCTCAAGCACCGCGCGCGGCCCTGGGTGTTGTGCGTGCTCGCTGCGACCGGCGTGGCGGTGATGGCGCAGTCGCAGGCGCGCATCATCGACGGCACCCTTGCGGGGAAGAAGATGTTTGCGGACCAGCAGATGGCCGCCTTGGCCGTGCCGTTCACGGGCCTGCGCACGGCCGCGGGCGTGACGGCTGGGCTGTTCCCGGTGAAGGCAACGGGCGTGTCGACCGAGCCCGTCCGCCTTGCGGCCGACGCATTCCTGGCGTCGCTCACGCCGGCGCAGACCATCCGGACCGTGTTCGCGATCGACGACGCGGAGTGGCGCCGCTGGTCGAACGTCGACAACGGGATCTACGTTCGCCAGGGCGTGAGCCTCGAGGACATGACCGAGGCGCAGCGGCAGGCGGCCATGGCGCTCGTGCGCGCGTCGCTGAGCGCCAAGGGCCTGGCCCTCACCGACGCCATCAGGAAGACCGACCAGACGCTGCGTGAGATCAACGACGACGCCGTCAGGTACGACGAGCAGCTGTACTTCTTCACGCTGATGGGTATGCCGTCGCGCACCGAGCCGTGGGGGTGGCAGATCGACGGACACCACCTGGTGATTAACTACTTCGTGCTCGGCGACCAGGTCGTGATGACACCCGTGTTCATGGGCGGCGAGCCCGTGGTGGCCACGACCGGC